>PGXT01000077.1:0-15449 GCA_002839285.1 Spirochaetae bacterium HGW-Spirochaetae-5
AAATAAATTTTCATGCAATTTTAACAGAAATTATCCGAAATTAAGTAGTAATGAAGTATTATATTTCTATTGTATTATATATCCGTTAACGAGGAATAATGTCAGCTACCCAGTTTAAGGTTGAAAACTATATTGCAGGCTCCTTTATCATGGTCGAGGGGAAAAAGAACGAGACCAACTTCTATATTATCAGAAGCGGTAAAGTTAAGATTTCCAAGGATAATCCTGTACTTTCAGAAGAACCATATACAATTATCGGTCCCGGGGATTTTTTCGGAGTAGTATCCTGCATGAGCGGCCACTCCAGAGAGGAATCCGCAGTAGCTCTTGAAAACACATCTCTTATATGCGTTGAGAAAGATATGTTCGGACTGCTGATCCAGAAGAATCCCGCCGTTGCAATGAAAATAATACGTTTTTTCAGCCGTAAACTGAGACAGTTTGATCACGCAATTACAAGTCTTACACTTAAAACATCCGGCGAAGAGGATCCTGAACACCTCTTCAATATCGGTGAATACTATTTAAAGAAAAGGGCTATTAATCACGCAATATACTCTTATCAGCGCTATGTACAGTATTGTCCCAATGGCACATACAGAAATCAGTCTCTGGAGAGACTTAAAACTCTTAAAGCTCCATTCAAAACACCCGAAATGCCCTACATGAAAGGTATGAACAGAAAGTACCCCGACAACACAATGCTCTTTTCAGAAGCTGAACCGGGTGATGAACTTTTCATAATTCAGGACGGGAAAGTAAAGATAACAAAGATTATGGAAGAGGAGATTCTTCTGGCGGTTTTAAAAACAGGGGATATTTTCGGCGAGATGGCTCTCCTTGACAATAAACCGAGAAGCGCATCGGCAATCTCTTACGGAGATGTTACAGTACTTGCCATCAATAAGTCAAATTTCGAGGGGATGGTACAGGCTCAGCCTCAGCTTGCCACAAGACTTATTCAGCTCCTTGGCGAAAGGATGTGGACAGCATACAGGCAGCTGGAAAACCTCATGATAAGAAATCCCCTTGGAAGAATATACGATACTCTTCTTATACAGATTGAAAAACAGAAAATTTCAATAGAACCGAAAAAGCCCCATAACTTCGAATTCGGATCTAAAGAACTTATAAATATGGTAGGGCTCTCTTCACGCGAAGGTGAAGACCTTATCGTACAGCTCCTTGAAGATAAAAATATAAACCTTGTCGGCGGGAAAATAATCAGCTCTGACCTTAATGAGCTTGAAAAAACTGTAATGTTCTACAAAAAACAGACAGCCCTTGAACGACAAAGAGAAGCGAATAAAAACAAATGATGATAAAAAAAATAACAAAATTAACCAGAATAGCAATAATATCCTTTATTGTCCTTGTCGCCTTTATAGCTGCATCTGTAAGCCTTATTTACTATTTTTATCCCGAGGAGTCGGTAAAACAGATTATAAAAAGCAGAGCTGAGACCCTTCTTGATAGAAAAATTGAAATCGGATCTCTAAACTACAGCCTGAAGGGTATTGTCATCCATGATGTTATTATATACGACAAAACAGCTGATAACATAGAATCAGTTTTAGTTAAATCCGACGAAGTTGTTATAACATTTTCAATTCTCTCAATAATAAACAGAGATTTTAAACTCCGTACCATTTATTTTAAAGGTCTCGAACTTAACTGTGTATTTGATAATAACGGGATAAGCAATATCGAGCATCTCATATCTGAATTAAAACTGAAATCCGGAAACACAACGGGAGAGAGCAGTGTTCAGCTTGCCGAAGTGATACTGGATGAATGCAGAATTAAAATTATAAATCCCCCTGTGATAGTTAAGCCTCTTGAGGGGGAATATCATTTTACAAGTACAATTCTTTTTAATGACAACAGCACATTTTCGGTTATTGACACAAAAGTGATACTCCCTCAGAATAGAGGTATACTCTACCCTGAACTG
Source organism: Spirochaetae bacterium HGW-Spirochaetae-5 (assembly GCA_002839285.1). Lineage (GTDB taxonomy): Bacteria > Spirochaetota > UBA4802 > UBA4802 > UBA5550 > WRGT01. The sequence goes on from PGXT01000077.1 coordinate 1,955, forward strand.
AAAGTGGAAACTGCCGGTAAATTCATTGCCAGAGGTGAAGTTAAACTTGAAAATGCTTCACTTCTATGGGTTTATAAATTTGCAGACAACGACCCGGGACTCCCCTTCGATGTAATAAACGGCCAGATCAATAATCTTGAAATTAATGAAAATCACATTAAAGGAGATGCAGTTGCTACATCAACTCTGAAAAAAACAAAAAGTATTCTCTCTGCAAACGGATCCTGCATTGTTGATATCAATAAATATACCGTGCTTCTTAAAGATATCAAGGGGAGAATTAATACATCATCAGTCACTGTTGATGATATGCTTATATCAACAGAGGAAGGAGCTATAAAAAGATTCAGCTTTACTAATATATCTTTTCAGCTTAGTGATCTTAAATCACTTCTTGACGACCTCCCTGCGGGACTATACGGATCTGCTAAAGGATCGCTTTCATTCGATGGAAATTCCTACAGCGGTAAAATTGACGGAAGCGGAATCGGTTTTAAAACTACAACTGAAATATTCAGTAATTTGAGTACAACAATCGATATAAATAAAAACATTATCAGAAAAGAGAATGTTCCGGTAAAAATATTCGGAAGTGATTCGACAGTTTCTATTGCCACTACCGACAATAAATTTAAAAATTTCTATATATCAATCAACTCCGGGAAGATTAATATTAATGATATAAAATTTGATGAAAACTTCAAAACCGGCGGAAAGACTGATATTCCGGTTAACATTACCGGAAAAATAAATGTTTCAGAACTTATTTATGATGATCTGATTTTCAGCAATACAAGAGCAAACATTACCGCATCAGGAAATACTATTAAGATAAATAATGCCGCGACTTCAATTCTGAGCGGATCGGTTAATGGAACCGGAATCATCGATTTTTCAGATTCCAACCCGGCAGTACAGGCATCATTAGGTTTTAACAATATTAAAATACATGATATAAAATTTAAAAACGAAAAACTTAACAAGAGACTTTTTGGTTTCGCAGATGGTACTGTAAATCTTGGTCTTCTGATAAAACCTAATGCTGCGGAGACAATTAAAGGAAATATGACTTTTACAGTTACAAAAGGGAAAGTTGTAGATACTGGAGTCCAGGATGGTTTGATTGTCTTTCTTTCTGAATTGAGATATAAACTGAAAGATCTTGAATTTAATAAAATTTACGGAAACATCAATATAAACGGAAGCAATTTTAATATTAATTCTTTTATTTTTAATTCAGAGGATATAAGACTGACCATGAGCGGCAGGATCAACAAAGAGCTCTCCGCGGAAAATGTGAACATGAAACTTGAATTCAACAATCATTTCATAAAAGATCTGCCGAGACCGGCAATGACTGTTTTTAATAAATACCTGAGCGGAAAATGGTATGTCATACCATTTTCACTCAATGGCAATATTACTGAAAGTAAAAATATGAAGATGCTTGATAATTAGTAACGTGAATCGGCAAAATCGACCCATCCGCCTGCTTTTACAAGCTCTTTATCAAATCCTGAAATTGTAAAGTTAACAGTTTCACTCAAAGATCCCGATGTAAAAACAAATCTGCCATTTTCAAAATCTGTCTTAACAAATGTCTCTTTACCGGCGAATTTACTGAAAAGCATATCTATAACATCTTTCGGAAGCTCAACTGCCATCATTCCGCAGTTGTACATATTCTGTCTGAAAATTCTTGCAAAATCGACAGCTATTACCAGGTTAATACCGTTTACTTCTAGAGCCCATGGCGCATGTTCGCGCGAAGAACCGCATCCGAAATTCCCCCGTGTAACAACTACATTCGCATCATCAATATCCCTTTTATGATCGAATTTGTCGAGTTTCAGATCTTCAAGGAGATAGGGTTTAAGAGCTTCTTTAGTATTTTCAGTCAGATACTTTGCAGGAATAATTTCATCCGTATTAATATCCGATCTATCAAGGAAGAGTACTTTACCGTCAAAACTTTTCATATATCTATCCACCCTATTTCGCTTTGTATAATTCTGAATTAACAATTTTACCCGCAATAGCAGTCGCGGCAGCCGTCGCCGGGCTCATGAGATGAACAGTCCCGCCCTTCCCCATTCGTCCGTTAAAATTTCTGTTTGTAGTTGATGCACATACTTCACCGGGAGCAAGTACGCCGTTGCTCATCCCCAGGCAGGCTCCGCATGTAGGATTGGTAACACAGAATCCCGCATCCATGAAAACATCGATTATCCCCTCTTCCATAGCCATTTTGAAAATCTTCGGTGTCGCTGGAGAGACTATCCCTCGTACATTCTCACTGATCTTTTTACCTTTGAGTATTGATGATGCAATACGGAGATCTTCAATACGACCGTTTGTACATGATCCGATATATATCTGATCAACTGGAGTACCGGTCATCTCACTCACAGGCTTGACTTCATCCGGTTTATATCCGTAAGTAACCATCGGTTCAAGTGTATTCACATCTATATCGATAACACTGTCGTATACTGCATCGGTATCTGATATCCATTTTCTGTAATCAGCCAGTGCATCTTCTTTTGTTTTATAGTCATTCTTAATGTGTTCCCAGAGATAATCAACTGTTGTCATATCGGGATAGCAGACGCCGCTTGTTCCGCCCGCTTCAATTGCCATATTGCAGAGAGTCATTCTCGACTCCATGGTCATTGCGTCAACAACAGGACCGGTAAACTCCATAATTTTATTGGTAGCACCGTTCACTCCTATCTTCCCGATTATAAAAAGAATCAGATCTTTCGCGTAAACTCCATCTTTAAGTTTACCTGTAAGATTAAACTTTATTGTATCAGGTTTCTTGAATGTACAGACACCTTTTAACATCCCCACTTCAAGGTCAGTTGTGCCTACCCCTGCAGCAAAAGCGCCGAAAGCACCGTGAGTACAGGTATGTGAATCACCCATGATAATGGTGTAACCAGGTCTGGTGAAACCCTTTTCAGGGAAGATCGCATGACATACGCCATTATTTCCAACATCAAAAAAGTCTGTAATTTTATTCCGTTTAGCCCAGTCTCTTAAAGTCTTTGCCTGAATTGCAGTTTTAGTATCTTTTGACGGAGTAACGTGATCTATTACAACCTTGATTTTGGAAGGATCGAAAACTCTATCCTTCCCGCGTGCTGCAAGATCATTGATGGCAATAGGAGTTGTAATCTCATGACAGAATACAGCGTCAAGACTCAGTACGCTTATCCCTCCGGAAAGATCATCAACTTTGTGAGCTTCAAAAATTTTTTCAGTAATGGTTTTCCCCATATATCTATCCTCGTGGTTATTTTCTGCGAGATACGTTTTATCAAAAATCAACTTATAAAATCACCATAGGTTATAGCCTCTCTTACCGGATGACAATTACCTACTGTGAAACAGTAATTAAATATGAGGCCAAACCTCTCGGCCCCCTAAATCCCCCGGTGGGGGACTTTGAATAATATTCATGAATTCTTCGTTAAAAAGCCGCATTATATATTAACTACTTCTTTTAAGTCCCCCTCCGGGGGATTTAGGGGGCAGGCAGATAGATTTTAAAAATATAAATAATCTGTTTTATAATTAGCAATAGCTCTGACCCTCAGCAGCATAAAAACAGATAGTTTTACACTCTTCAAAAATCAAGCTTTTTCTGACTTTACAGCCAGGTTATCTTCATTCTCATCAATTAAATGTTCAGGTTCATTTTTCTTATGAAGAGATATGGATATCTCCCCTTTTTTCAATGAAAACCTGGCGGATGCACCATCGGTAATTTTATCTTTGAGAATTCTTTCCGCCAGACGGTCTTCGATTTCACGCTGAATAACCCGCCTTAAATTTCTCGCTCCTGTTTTCGGATCGAATCCCTTATCAATAAGATATTTTTTTACCGGTTTTAAAACTTTCAGATCAATATCGCTTCTTTCAAGTTTAGCACCAACCTTATCGAGCATTATCTCAACTATATCCGTAAGATGTTCAATTTCCAGTCTGTTAAAGACTACAATTTCATCGACTCTGTTTAAAAATTCCGGTGAAAAACTTTTCTTCAGAATAGAATCGGTTCTGTCACTGTTGAAGTTTCCACCTGAAACTTTATTAAACCCCAGCGAACCCGTTCTATCCATATCGCTGTTTCCGATATTCGAAGTCATAATAATTACAGTATCTCTGAAGCTGACAGTAATGCCTGACGAATCGGTCAGCTCACCCTCATCAAGCACCTGAAGAAGAATATTGAAGATATCGGGATGGGCTTTTTCAATTTCATCAAGAAGAACCACTGAGTAAGGTTTTCTCTTTACTTTTTCAGTAAGCTGTCCGCCCTCTTCATATCCTATATATCCAGGAGGGGATCCGATAAGCCTTGACACGGAATGCTTCTCCATAAATTCAGACATGTCGAGTCTTATAATACTCTTCTCATCACCAAAAAGAAATTCAGCAAGAGCTCTGGCAAGTTCAGTTTTACCGACACCGGTTGGTCCGAGAAAGATAAATGATCCGCCGGGCCTATCCTCTCCGCCAAGCCCGATTCTTGATCTTCTGATAGACCGGCTGACAATGTCAACAGCCCCGCTCTGTCCAATTACCCTCTTTGTGAGAAACTCCTCCATGCGGAGCAGTTTGTCCGACTCATCCTCTTCCAGATCCTCAACCGGAATACCGGTCATCTCGGCGACAACTTTTGCAATAAGAGAAGGTTTAACCAGCACTTCATATTTATTTGCTCTGTTAAGCCATTCGGCTGTAATAGACTCCACCTTCTCTTTCTTTTCTGCGATAATATCTCTGATCCTTGCTGCCTGCTCGTACTCCTGAGTCTGGACAAGTTCTATTTTATTTTCATTCAAACGGCTGATCTCACTTTCAAGCTCGGCAATCTCGGCAGGTTTTTCCAGATTTTCAAATCTGGCCATTGCACCGGCTTCATCTAAAAGATCTATAGCCTTATCAGGGAAAAATCTGTCATTTATATACCTGTCTGAAAGATAAACTGCCTCTTCAAGAGCCTCTTCAGAAAAAATAACCTTGTGGTACTTTTCATAACTCTCTTTAAGCCCTTTGAGTATATTGAGAGTCTCCTCCATATCGGGTTCATCAATAATTATATTCTGAAAACGGCGTACAAGGGCGCTGTCTTTTTCAATATACATTTTATATTCAGTAAGAGTAGTCGCTCCGATACACTGAAGCTCTCCGCGTGCAAGTGCAGGCTTTAATATATTCGCCGCATCAATAGCTCCTTCCGCAGCGCCGGCCCCTGTTATGGTATGAATCTCATCAATAAATATTATAAGCTTCTCTCTTTTTGAAATCTCGGCAACGAGTTTCTTTAAACGCTCTTCAAACTCTCCGCGGTATTTAGTACCGGCAACAATTGCCGATAAATCAAGTGTAAGAAGTTTATAATCATAAAGACTCTCAGGAACATCTTTGTTTATAATCTTCTGAGCAAGCCCTTCTACAATTGCAGTTTTTCCCACTCCGGCTTCACCGATAAGAATGGGATTATTTTTTCTCTTCCGGGATAGTATTCTTATTACTCTTGAAATTTCAGAATCCCGCCCTATTACAGGATCGAGCAGACCAGCCGCTGCCATGGCAGTAATATCCGTCGCAAACTCCTCAAGCGGCGAGACTTTAGCATCATTCTTAACAGGGAGAGTTTTGGGTACAGATCGGATACCCAGAACTCTGAGGATTTCATCTTTAACTATATCGTAAGTGATCCCCCCCTTTTCGAGTTCACTCAAGCCTCCGCATGATCCATCCTTAAATACAGCAAGAAGTATATGCTCTGTTCCTATATATGAATTTTTTAAATTTTTGGCCTCTTCACGAGACTGCTCAATTATATTCTTAAAGCCCTGATTAACAGGTATTTTCCCGGGATTAATTGTATTCATCGAAGGCTTAAGATTTTTCTCAAGAAGCACTATGACCTTTTCAAAATTGACTCCGAGATTTTTAAGAATCCTTGAAGCAACAGAATCGTCGTCTTTCAAAAGTGAGATCATTATATGTTCCGGTCCCAGAACATCGGAATTCATTCTCTTCCCTTCAGTCTGAGAAGAGAGTTCAATTATCTTTTTTGATTTTTTTGTAAACTCAAACATTAACATCTCCGCCGTTTTTTAATTCAGTCCGTAAAAATAATGCTCTGTAATCATCGCTGTTTATAATACTTTTAAAACGGAGTCCGAAATACTCCTGAAGATGCGCCCATTGAACTTTAACCATAAGATCATTTATTGTTACAATATTATAATCCTTGATAACAGACATCACAACGCCAAGCCTTATGCGTGAAAGATGCTCCACAGCTTCAACATAATTCAGTCTTCTCGCATAGAGAAGTACTCCAAGCGATCTCCAGACACTATCCTCGAATTCATTTCTTGAAATATTAAAGAATTCATCCCGTGCGTCATCTTCAAGTCTGATTACCCTGTTTATTATATCATCGGCTGTTTCCAGCATATCAATTTCACTCATCCCGAGATATTTTCTGCTGTTCAGCAGATAAAGCCCCCCGGTAACTCTGCCGGTATTACCCAGTGTCCCCGAAATCTGAAAACCGTTATCTCTTATAAAACCGATCGATTCACTGATCCGCTTATTTACTGTGAGCACAGGGAGATGGAGTATTGCCGAAATCTTTAACCCGGTTCCGACATTCGCAGGATCCGGTGTAAGATATCCGTATTTATCCGAAAAAGAGTACTTCACAACACTGTTCAAGGCGTCATCAACGGCATCGGCATCTTTGTAGGTATCATATAACTGGAAGCCGGGACGTATTACCTGTACTCTGAAATGATCTGAATCGTTTACAAGTATAGTAAAATCGCGTGAATTATTAATCAGAACAAGGCATTTATCTGAGTGTTCCATTTCACTTGTAATTATACTTTTTTCAAGAAGAAGACGTTTCTCATGGAGGTCGAGTTCATTTACATTGAAACATTTTGTATTTTCTCCTAAGCCGGTTTTTGCAGTAAAATTCCCGGCGATGCTTTTTAGTATCTCGAAATCGCTCTCATCCATTGAATCGGGAAAGGGGATATAACAGGCGTTACGCCCTAGCCTGATTCTTGTAGAAAGAACTATATCATTCCTCGGCCCCTTCTCTTTCCAGAAGTTCCTTCTGTTATTTATTATTTCCTTTAAACCGTACATTTATCCTCAGCCGATATTATTTAATGAAAGGTTAATCTCTTTTAACTTGTCACGAAGAACAGCCGCATCCTCATATCTCTCCTCGCTGACTGCTGTATCGAGTTGAGACTGAAGTTCAATCCTGTTATCGTAATCTGTTTTTTCATTTTTATATGATTTATCTGTATAGCTGTTTTCTTCATTGAAAACAGGGAATTTCCCGATATGACGTTTCTCTCCATGAAAACCGGCCAGTACCGGAGCCAGAAATTCAGAGAGATTATTATAACATTCAGGACAGCTCAGCTTGCCCTCTTTTTTGTACTCCAAAAAACCCGATCCGCAGACAGGGCAATGCTTCCCGTCGCTGTAATCTGTTAATTCATCAACATTCAGAAAAGTAAGCATCTCGGGAAGAGAGAGTGAAAAATTGGATATTTTAGTATTAAGACCCACATCTTTTGCACATCCTTCACAGAGATGGACCTCGGACTTCATATCTTTAATCACTTCAGATAAATGAATTGTTGCTTCAGTTTTTTTACATCTTTCGCAGAACATAATACTCCCGCTTAAATTTTATATAAAATATTAATAGTTTACCCAGGTAAAAAACCTGCATGAACATCTTAAATCTACATATGAATACAGCTGAAAAAAATAAAAATCTCTTCATTATACATAGTATTTTGAGCTAATTTAATGTAAACTAAAATTTATGAATTAAGTTTACAGATATGTTAAAATGATAAAGTTTAATATTATTGAAGGGCGCGGGGGTTTGCATTATGATTAACTTCTAATCTTCAAATTTTCTGCAGTTATCAAAGGAGTATCCGCAGCTTATTATCTGCATAATTACATCCTCAAGAGTATATACAAAATCATCGCCATTTTTACGGTATGATCCGGAATGCATTAGCATAATAATCCCGTGGTAATCGGTATGTTTTCTTTTAAATCCATTATGATTCACTCCGTCAGCGTCTATCCGGTTATAATTTGTAAAATCGATATTATTACGGAAAAGATCGATAAACTTCTCATTGCTTAAATATAAACGCTCCCCCTCGGGTATCCAGTCTTTTGAATAGAGCGACACATCTATATGACGATAGCCGAGTTTCCGCGCCGACTTCAGCAACCAGGGCTTATCCAGGTGACGAAGATAAGGGGCTCTCCATATCCGTGAAAGCTCCCGTCCTGTGACTCTCCTGAAATAATCTTCTGTTTCATAGAGTTCGTTAAGAAACAGGTCTTCATTTTTATAATCGAATGCATGAGTAAATGTGTGGTTGCCGGCAACATGACCTTCGGCAATAATTCTTTTTACATCAGAGGGATATCTCTTTATAAAATTTCCGGTTATAAAAAAAGTCGCAGTTATGTTATATTTTTTCAATACATCAATAATATACTTTAGATTGGTATTATCATCACCTGCATCAAAAGTTAAAAAAAAGTTTTTTCTCTTTTCAGGGTACTTAAGAATATTGTTTCCGAAGAGTGCCGTATTTTTACTCCGTGTTTCTTTCTGATCATAATTTACATTAACACCCTTTTTTATAAGGAGCTGAACAATATCTTTTCTGTTTAAATAAGCCGCCAGGCGTATCGGGGTAACATACTGCTCATTCGTTACGTTTATATCCTCCCCCCGGTCTATCAGTTTTTTTATCAGAGAGATGTCTCCGCTCATTACAGCATCATGCATGGGGGAATTGCCATTGCTGTCATTTTTATTGATGTCACTGGAAGCGCATGAAAACAAAAAAAGAATTATCAGAGAGAGACGGCTGAGGTAATATACTATTTTACTAATCATCAGATCCACACAGATTTAATAGAGTAACGGCTTCTATTTTTTAAAAAACATCCATTTAACTGTCAACGATAAGTTTATTTCAATATTGAAGGATTAATCCCCCGATGATTAAATGAAAAAAAATTGACACACCCCTGATTATTCAGATGATAGTAAAAAATGGAGCGGCAATAAAATCATGGATAAGAATAAAACCCCTATTATAATAGATGAAAAATTCTGTAACGGATGCGGCAGATGCGTTTTTGTATGCACAATGGGCTTAATATAGAGAAGATATCTGAACTTATACTCAAAAAGAAAAAAAACAGATTCAAATTCTGGAAGAGATAATTATTATAAACACATAGTGAGTTTTAATCGACATGCAAAAGTTAAATGGTTATGATGGTGTTTGCTGGTGGGTATGGCACTGCTTCTGGAGATGGCAATTGATTGCTCTGGCGCCATTTATCTTCCTTGTACCATTGGTCTGTCAAAAAACCAAAAGCACTGTACCTGGTATGATCGCCCATGGTGTAATGAACTTTATTGCAATTATCATGATAACCCTTACTGTATTTGGCTTGAAGTAGTTTAATTAAAAGCTTGGATATATACTAAAATTAAGCATAGTAAAAACCTCATAAATGATCGTCACTTGTCTGATTTACATTATAGGTTTTCGCCTGTGCTCATTTTAAAATCTATTCTATTTACACTCATAATCGCACAGGTATTACTATAAAAAGTCTGCTTCCCTTCGGACAAATGGAACATAAGCCATGTCCATTTTTAATATATGGTTCTCCCACCATTTCCTTAAGTGCTTATCCACATCAAGTGCAAGATAGTTATCTCCCCCATTCTTTTTATAACTTGCCGACATCTCTGAGATTGATTTTCTGAATTTTTCGTGCTCCTCAGCATGTTTTTCAAAATCGGGATAATTACACTCTCTCAGAAGCCGTTCTTCCGCTTCAAGATGATCTGCTATATACGAATTAAGATATTCAAAAATACTCTTCAATTCATGAGATGCTGAACCGCTATATATTGCAAGCTCAAGCTGATCTATCCTTGCAAATAATTCACGGTGTTGTTCATCAATAAGCTCAATTCCGGTTTCAAGGCGGCTGCTCCACTCCCATTTTTCCATAAAATTTCCTTTGATCAATCGATTTAATCCGCTAAATATTACCGGTAATAATAACAGTAATTTTTTTGAAATCACAACGTTTCGTTTTGGCACCTCTGGAAATAATTAACTACCGGAACAATTCCCGGGAGATATTTGAGTTTAAAAAGATATACCCCCGACTTCATCAGCTGCATGGGGATGATACTTTATTTACTTTAAAACTTAAGAAATAAATACTGAAATAATATAATTTTTTTTGTTAATAATAAAAAAAATTTTTTATTAAAAGCACACGATACGTTGTTTTTTGTTATATTGATAATATAGAGCATTTTAGAATAATATAAATTTCTAAATAAACATTTTAACAAGGAGTATCCCCGATGAAAATTCTGACAGATTTAATAAAATATGCGAATTCTGCGGTTACTATTGTTTTAACCGGAATCTTTATAATTACAGCGAATGGTCTGAACGCAAAAATTGTAACTCAGACTGTTGAATACAAATATAAAGGAACTGTTTTTGAAGGATATCTGGCTTATGATGATGAACTTGAAGGTAAAAGACCCGGTGTTCTTATAGTTCACCAGTGGATGGGTCTGAAAGATTACGAGAAGATGAGAGCTGAACAGATTGCCGCACTCGGTTATACGGCATTTGCAATAGATATTTACGGTAAAGGGGTCAGAGCCTCAAACAGAGAAGAAGCATCCAAACTGGCGACCATTTACCGCTCAGATAGAAAACTCATGAGAGAACGCGCTCAAACCGGATTTGATACATTAAAAAAAATGAAAAACATTGATTCCTCGCAAATTGCGGCGATGGGCTACTGCTTTGGCGGAGGTGTTGTACTTGAGCTGGCCCGAAGCGGAGCAGATGTTGCCGGCGTAATAAGCTTCCACGGCAGTTATAATACTCCAAATCCCGACGATGCAAAAAAAATCAAGGGCAGGGTTCTTGCAATTCATGGCGCCGACGACCCGGCTATTCCCCTCAAGGAATTGGAATCGCTTCAAAATGAAATGCGCAACGCGAAAGTTGACCATAAAATAATAATCTATGGCGGCGCTGTACATTCATTCACAGATAAAGCTGCTGGCAACGATCCATCTAAAGGGTCTGCTTATAATCAAAAAGCAGATGAAGGTTCATGGGAGGATATGAAGAGATTTTACAAAGAAATCTTTAAAAGATAAAATACCAGTTTGAAATTTAAAAACCGGTATCTGACTGATTCAAAATTTCATTCCAAACCGTCCTGCCGATAAGGGCGGTTGACTTACATAAATACACTATTTAGTTACAATCCGGTTGGCGCAAATTATTTTCAGGGGTGCGTATGCTCCGCATACGCCAGGAGTGGGGATTACGGGGGCGCTGCCCCTGTAATCCCCCATTTCAGGCAGATCGCGAAGCGCTGTGCCTCCAGAAATAAATCGCTACCTTCAGGTTTAAAAAATTATATTACTGTTTTTCCTTGACAGCAATGATGACTGATTAGCTATCTATAACCAGCATAAATTATCATTAATTTAACCGGAGTAATAAAGATTAAAACAGAAAATAGAATTAACCGCTGCAGACCCGGTTTCGGCGCATCATGTTCCTTCTGCTGCGGCAGCCATAATTACACCATGTCACCGGAATGCATTGAAGAGTTATTTATCGATAGAGATCTGAATCCGATGAAACGGATTTCGAAGCACCCCGAAGACTCAACAGAAGAGAAACTGGTAAAAGAGGGGATGCAGTGCGTGCATGTAGGTATATCCGATTCCGATCCGGGCATTGTCGGCTGTTTAACATATCACGATGATCATAAAGATTCCGGCTTTGAGTCTTTCTTTACCGGCACATGCAAGCATTTTCTATGTGTCGCCTGGAATGAGCTAACCGACAGACAGGTCCTTTTCGCGGCTGAACTGATGAAAGACTGGTACTACTACAGCCTGCTGATAAACTCTCTTGAAATTCTTATGGATTTATATGCCGAATATGAAAGACCTGATAGTGTTCCGGAAGATGTACTTTATGATCTTAAAATTGAACTTGTAAGAAACCTCATGGAAGATGATCTGATCTGAAGTTTGAATCCACCCTTAACGATTAACAAAATACAAATGTAATTCTGTATTCACCTGCGCCGAAGACGCCGGTAAAAACATTCACCACCAGTTTATGCGGGTCATAGACCCCGCCGCCACTGGCGGCGGGGAGGTAATTTGCAAATTAATCCATAATCTGATTAAATTACGCGACTTACTTATGAGATACAATTAAAAAAATTATTCAGCATATTCAGACAATACATTAGCAGCAACAACAAGTCTCTGTATCTCCGATGTACCTTCATAAATCTCTGTTATACGTGCATCTCTGTAGAGTCTTTCCGCGATGTAATCTTTAACATAGCCGTATCCTCCATGGACCTGTATACACTTATGGGCGCAGCGGTGTGCACATTCAGATGCATAGAGTTTTGCCATTGCCGCATATTTGCTCACAGGTTTACGGTTCTTTCCGTTTTTATCGAGCATAGAAGCCGCCTGATAAACAAGGAGTCTTGCAGCTTCAACCTCAGTTGCCATGTCGGCTATCATCCACTGAATTGCCTGGAGTTTACCGATTGATGCTCCGAACTGTTCTCTCATATTTGCATATTTAGCAGCTTCCTCAAGTGCAGCCTGTGCAATCCCCAAAGCCTGTGCACCAATACCAACACGTCCTCCGTCAAGCGTATGCATTGCAATTTTAAAACCGTCCCCCGGTGCACCGAGAATTCTATCCTCAGGTATACGGCACTCGTCATAAAGCATCTCCGTTGTTGATGAAGCGCATATTCCCAGTTTATCCTCAACCTTCCCGACTGAAAATCCGGGATCATTCTTCTCAATTATAAAAAATGATGAATTTTTATTCTTCTGTCCGGCCTTATCTGTCACTGCAAGTGTTACATGAATGTCAGCATATTCACCATTAGTGATAAAGTTTTTACTTCCGTTAAGATGGTAAATATCCCCGTCTTTTACTGCAGTTGTTCTTGTTCCTCCGGAATCTGATCCTGCTCCCGGTTCTGTCAGTCCGAAAGCGCCGATATGCCCGCCAGCGCAGAGTTTGGGCAGATATTTTTTTTTCTGCTCCTCTGTTCCGAAATAGTAAATCGGAGATAAGCAAAGAGAGTTATGTGCTGAAACAATAACACCTGACGATGCACAGACCCTTGAGATCTCCTCTACAGCAATAGCATAGGATACATAATCCATTCCGGCTCCGCCATATGTATCGGGATAAACAACACCCATGATTCCAAGCTCTCCAAGTTTACGGGTTGTCTCAATCGGGAATTTATGAGTTCTATCAATTTCAACTGCCTGCTCTCTCAA
>PGXT01000077.1:15481-19778 GCA_002839285.1 Spirochaetae bacterium HGW-Spirochaetae-5
CAATAGCCGGTAAACATGTTGTTATGTGGTCGGATTAATTATTTTAAAGTAACTGAAGAAATATGACGCGGACCGAACAACCAGCGAATCCCTGCTAAGGCGGAATACTCAATACGGGATTAAAAGATTTTTTAATTTTAGTTTAAAGTTTAATCAGGCAGCAGATTATTTTCGGGGGTGCTTATACTCCGCGGGGAATTTCGGAAACCCTGCCCCCGCCCCCTCTCCTGCGCAGAGCGAAGCGCTGTGCAGGAGATAGTAAACAACTAAGGTTTAATTATAACAAAATTAAAAGAAAAAAATACTACCTGATGAATTCTCTGTAAAAATTGCGGGCTTCAGATGTAAGAAGAAATATCGAAGATAAAATAAAAAGAAAAATACTCCCCCCTTTAATTACAAAAGGTGTCAGGGATGAAAATGAGCCTGACTGAACAAGAAGATACAGTTCAGCACCGATCATAACAGACATGCCGATATCATAAGCAACTGTAAAAATCCTCCCCCAGTTTTTCATTGAATACACAAGAAAACAGACAAGCATCCCCATGGTCATATGCAGCAGTGAAATATGCCCGGTATATGAAGCATGGGAAATTATAAAAAACATCCACGAAAAAATCACCAGCGATATTCCATAACGGACTGTCCCGGGATAATTCATAAAAGAAATATTTGATGGTTTCATGCTCCACTCTCCGGTGAAATATATTAAAAATATCTTTTACTTGTTGAGTCAGCCATTATTTGCCAACACACCTTCAGCAATTAAATGATCAATATCAATCATTTTTTATATATCGCTGCTTGATAAAAAAAGCAACACCTTCGGCCAGAGGTTTATCAACTTTAAACTTCAGATTTCCGCTTATCTCTTTTTTAATCTCATCAATCCCTATGATCCGTATCCCGTTAAATTCTTTGATAGATGATCTGGATACATCGGGTAAAACCAGAACCGGTTTGGGCATAATCTCCGCTCCGCCAAATCCCTTCTTTACAATCATGTTTATAAGATGAGAAACTCTCCACACTCTCGATGTAAGAGTTTCGAGACTGGTCTCACCGGCATGAAGAACCCCGTCTATAATTTTCAACTCGCCGGTATCACGGATTTTACTTATAACAAAAACTCCGTTTTCTGATACAACAAGATGCTCAACATGAAATAGTTCAAAACTGAAATCATTTATAATGAAATATGAATCATCAAGTTCACTGAACTTTTCAATTACTTTGATGTTCTGTGCTAACTCTTTTTCAAACTCCGCCCTGTTGAAAATCTTTTTCCATCCCATGGGATTAAGTTTATATAGTACTAAAATCATTACTGACGCAATTACAGCTGTTATAGTAAAAATCGCTGTCAGGTCTGATTTGAGATCATCCGAGAAAAACAGCATTATAGCTATAAGTGCAAAACCGGTAACAAGAGTAAACCCCATCTGGGCAAATACCGACTTACCGCTTTTATCATTAGGATGCCCTTCTATATATGCCATCTTAAACCCCTCTATCAGATTTTTTAGAATCACCGTGAAGTTTATAAACATCACGGTGATTCTTTTTTACTAAAAGCTTTTTCTATCTATCTGTATTAGCCTTCATATGTTCTTCAACTATTTTAGCAATAACTTCAGGTGAATCAAGAGGGAATACAGGCTCTTCAGGTGTATAAGCCATTTTCCATTTATTTCCTGCGTACTGCATAATTACAAGTAAAAGCGCCGCTCCAAGTCCCCATGCAGCCCCTCTGGTTGCAAGAATCGCACCCGCTACACCGGCTATACCGAGATCATTAAAGCCTCTTGATTTAAGAACACCCACACGTACACTTACATATCCCTGAATCATCATTGTAGAAGCAAGACCTACTCCAAGTATCGGTTTAACAGAAGCTACAATAGGAGCGATAAAGTATCCGGTCCATGTTCCCCATCTGAATGAGCCCGCGCCTGAGTTGATCGATTCCATTGCAGCAGGACCGTTTTTATATCTGTCAGATACAACAACCTGCATTGCCGCCCATATGGGTCCGCACATGGAAATATCCGGTCCGAAGACACTCATGAAAATGTTTCTTCCGCCAAAGATAATGTGAGATCTGTTAGGATTGTAGTTAACATCTTCATCAGGTCTGTATTTCTGTGCATCTTCAAGAAGAGCCTGAGTCTGAAGAACGTCACCGAAAATTACTATATATGCACTTAAAACCATCGGGATAGAACTTAAAAACATAGCTGCACTGGGGAAAGGTATATTCCCGAGAATTGTAAAATCACGGAAAAGAGTGACAAAATCCGGACGTGAAAGCAGTGTTACTCCTGCATAATCAGGCCATGACAGTTCCCCGACAAGCGGTCCTACAAATATAGCAAGGAGAAGAGCAGGCATCATGCCGAGATTTCCGAGATAGTATGCCCATTTGTGTTTCTTTTTGAATACTTTAAAACTCTCTGAAAATAAGAGATAAAATGCTAAACCAACACATATTGTTATTGTCCATGGGTTCGCATCAAAACTCTTCAGACCTTTACCCGGTGTAAAGATCATTATTATTGCCGCAAAACCAGCCCCAAGCAGAACAGCAGACTGAACCGCATTCGGTATCAGCGAGATAAACTTTTTGGCGACTCCTGTAACACCAAGTACTACACAAAAAATACCAAACAGCATCTGGAAAGCAATAAGAGCCTGCATACGCTCAACGCCCGGTGCGAAAGTTTCGCAATAAGCAACCAGAAGCGGAATCGCAGGTGTAACCCATCCCGGAACAACGGGATCACCGAATGTTACATGCGCCAGATAGAGTGTACCGTTAAGAATAACGATGGCAAGTGCCACTTCAAATGACATCCCCAGTTTACCTGTAAGAATAGGTATGATGGAGAGACATACGGTACACATAAGAAGACCCTGCAGATAATCTGCAATCTCAAACCTGTAGTGAATAAATGGAAGTCTGAGTGTTAATGGCCCCATTGGGATACCGGGCTGAACTTTGCCGTACTCCCTGATTCTTCGAATTCCCATACTATACTCCTTTTATTAATATAATATATTATTAGACTTTTACAACTAGCAAATTTAACAGTCCGCATCAGCTTTAATGAAGTCTCCGGCTTGTCATGGCAACCCCGCATAACGGAGGACCTGCCACTTTTTTACCGGATTATCTTCGTTAAATTGCCTTCCTGTATATTTCAAAGAAACTTTTTGCAAGCTCCTCCCTGAAATCGGGGTGAGCTATCTTTATCAATGCCCTGGCACGATCCACGACTGATTTACCCTTGAGATCTGCAATTCCGTATTCTGTAACTATGTAATGGGTATCAGTTCTGGGTGTAGTGACCGATGCTCCCTCATCTATATGAGAAACAACACGGGACAGTTTCCCGCCAGCCGCAGTTGAACTGAATGCGAGTATTGACTTCCCGCCCTTTGACCATGAGGCGCCCCTTACGAAATCAAGCTGCCCGCCGGTACCGCTGTACTGTTTATAACCTATAGTGTCAGAAACAACCTGGCCTGTAAAATCCACCTGAAGTGCAGAATTAACTGACACCATATTGTCATTGCGTGCTATTACCGCCGGATTGTTTACATAGCTTACAGGATACATCTCAACCAGGGGATTATTATTAACAAACTTATAAAGCTTCTCGGTCCCCATGAGGAATGTTACCACCATTCTTCCAGGATGAAAATTTTTCTTCGAACAGTTGATAACGCCCTTCTCCACAAGATTCACAACACCATCCGAGAACATTTCACTGTGAATACCAAGATCCTTCTTATCTGTAAGAAAGTTAAGAATGGCATCCGGTACCGCGCCGATACCCAACTGAAGACAGTCACCATCATCGATGAGTTCTGATATATTTTTCCCTATCTTCTCATCCGTTTCAGATAATACCGGAGGGTTCAGCACTGCAGGTTTTGTATCTGTTTCGACAATATAGTCTATTTCAGATATATGTATCATTGACTCACCATACGTTCTCGGCATATGAGGGGATACTTCAGCGATTACAACTTTAGCGCTTTCAGTCGCCGGCTTAGTGTAGTCAACAGACACTCCGTATGAACAGTACCCGTGTTCATCCGGGAGCGACAGCATTATTAGAACTACATCAACAGGGAGTCTCTTTTCGGTAAACAGTGCCGGAATTCTGCTGAAATGACATGGTGTAAAGAGTGCACGCCCTTCATGAATGGCTTTTCGTGTAGGTCCCCCGGCAAACAGTGCGTTATGTGTAAAGTTTTCTGAATACTCAGGATTACAATACTCACCCTT
>PGXT01000078.1 GCA_002839285.1 Spirochaetae bacterium HGW-Spirochaetae-5
AGGGGACAGGGCACAACCACTGGTGGTGAATGTAAGTAAAAAAGAGGAGAGCTGGTTTATACCTGCATTTGAGGTTGGTAAGTCGAAATTAGTCTCGGACTATTCTGATGAAAAACGCTGGGTGTTTAATGACAATGTATACAGCACAAACCGCTATATACAGGACAACAGTAAGTTCATGTCATAATATATATTTTTATTTATAGTTTTTGTTCATCCTAAGGGGTATCCGGCCTATAGGATTCCACCCTTCCCGGCCATGGTTTAGCACAAATCGTGTTACCGGGATATACAGGCGGGTGTTTTTTAAAATGATGATTTAGCCTTAAAGTATCTCAAATCAGCAGGGGTTTTACCGGCAATTTGTGTGTTATTTAACAAATTATCTTTATTCGACCAAACCCACTCCCTTCTGACTTCTGAAAAAATGGCGGTAATTACAATGTGGTTCAAAATTGGATTATTTTTAATACTATTTTCAATCTCTGCTGTAGCTGCAGAAAAAGCAGTTGTTAAAAGGATTATTGATGGGGATACTATCTCTGTTTTTTCCGGCGGGAAAATATTAAAAATCCGCTTAATTGGTATTGATACACCTGAAAGTAAGGGTAATGATAACGCTTTCCGTGATTCAAACCGGTCCGGTAAAGATATTGAAGTAATAATATCGCAAGGTAAGCAGGCTACAGCATATATAAAAAAACATCTGAAGAAAGGTGATCCAGTTACTCTTGAATTTGATATAGTTAAATATGATAAATACGGCCGGTCCCTGGCATATGTCTATCTTTCCGATGGCACATTTCTCAATGATTTAATAATTTCCTCAGGTTATGCCTCTCCTCTTACAATAGCTCCTAATGTAAAACATAAAGATATCTTTATAAAATCATTTCAGACTGCCCGGGAGAAGAAAATCGGGCTCTGGGCAGAGAAATAATACTTTTTTTGGCTGCCTTGATTTTTTTTTAAAATATTTTCACTTCCATCGTTTCTAATTTATAGACTTAGTGTTTTTGTTCATGGGGTCTTTTTAAAATTTTACGAAAAGGATAAATATTATGAAATTTCCGTTAAATCAATTAAAAATTGATCCTTCCTATCTTGCTGCAATTGAGGAAAATGCTGAAATTATTATTCATGCTCAATATTCAGTCTTTAAAAAGTATTCAGCTGCTCTTGTAATGGCATTTAAGAAGATGGTTGATAAACATGGTTCTATTCATAAAATTCCCCGAAAGATTCTGAAACAGTATAGAACCCCTATTAAATCATTACTTGATGCAAACCAGAATCTCCGGATGGACCTGCAAAGAGAGGTGAACGAAAACACTAAAGACCTGGAATACATCCGGGATCACAGCGGTGAAGATTCATTTATACACACAATAGCCCTCCGGAAGAGAGAAAGACTATATAAAAAGATTGAATATTTTGATGATATAGAGATTCTTCATGTTGCGATTGAGTTTTGTATCAGTATCAAATAAATAGTCAAATTTGTAAGATCTTAAGTTAATTCTACTTATTGTAACTATTTATTATTAAACTGCACAAACTTTGAATTTTTATTCGTGGCAAGATACTTGAATGGTTTTCAATCATACTAAATATATAATGCATATGAAGGGCAAAGTGAAAACAAAACTTAATATTACAGGTAATATCCTGATCTACTATACCGTTATAATTCTGGTAATGGTTATTGCGGTATCATCATTGATGGGTATTATAATCTCCCGCTATCAGGAAAATCACCTTTTAATAGCTCATATCGAATTTTATCCTGAACTGATTAATGTACTTGTAGATAAAGATCCAACAATTTTACAGACCCTTTCCGGAAAAAAATCTTCCGGTATATCGGATAATAAATCATCAGTTGCCGGTATGTTGGCAATTAAAGGAGTAAGTTCAGCAGCTATAATTAATACAAACGGTGAAATAGCTGCACAAAGCAATTTAAATTTAACTCTGAAAGGTATCAGCTTAAATCAGCAGTTTATTAAAGCTCTATCTGGAAGTACCGGTTATGAATATACAATCAAAGACAATGACCGCTCACTCATACTTTACATACCGGTAAAATCAGGTAATGATATTAAGGGTGTAGTGTATTTATCCGAAAACGGCAGTCATTTAACATCTATAATTCATGGCAGCAGGTTTACGGCATGGCTTATTATTTCATTAAGCGGACTGTTGCTTTATATTCTGTTGTTTTACATTTTTTATCATTCATTTCGAAAACAGAAAAAAATAAACGAGCACCTCTGGCAGACTCAGGATGTAACCATCTTCGCACTCGGCTATCAGGCTGAACTCAGGGATCTCGAAACTGGAAAACATATTGAACGAACCTCGGCGTATGTCAGTATTATTGCGAAAGAACTTAAAAAACACGAAAAATACAAGACTTATATGACTGATGACTATATTTCAGACCTTGTCAGATCAGCACCGCTTCATGATATAGGTAAAGTTGCTATCCCTGACAGCATTCTTCGTAAACCGGGGAAACTGACTGACGAAGAGTATCTTATCATGCAGACTCATCCGGAACACGGCAGTGACATACTCGAAAAGGCAGAAGAAAGACTAACATTCCCATCCTTTTTTAAAATAGCTATTCAGATGAGTAAATACCATCATGAGAAATGGAACGGCACAGGCTATCCTTCAAAACTGTCCGGTGTAGATATACCTCTCTCGGCCAGGATCATGGCACTTGCAGATGTATATGATGCATTAAGTTCAGCACGCCCGTATAAAGAAGCTTTCTCTCATGAGAAGTGTATAAGTATAATTAAGGATGAAAGTGGGAAAAGTTTTGATCCGGAGATTGTTGGTATTTTTCTTACAAAAGAGCAGGAGTTCAAAAACGTTTCTATACTGATGAAGGATGATTAAATCAATATTCTAAATAATATAGAAATTGTCGCGAAAAAGAAGTATTTTAGATGATCAACCGGGTATTTTTAATTCTTATGAGGGTATAAAATGTTTAATACAATACGCAGAAAATTGGTCGCAGGTTTTTCAATTATATTAATGGTTATCATTATAGGAACTCTTTATAACCTCTATATTTATAACAAAAGCAAAAATCATGTAATGCATATAAGAGAAATAGCTGTTCAGAGTTATAAATATGCATCTGAAATGAAAAATGACGTTGTCCAGTTAAACGGTTTCATTACAGATATCAGTGCCTCCAAAAATATGAGTCATTTATCAGAGGCGGAAAAGCATGTGAAATTATTTAAGGAAAACAGAAAGAAGCTGGTTGAGTTAAGCCCTCACTATAGCTCAGTCTTGAATGAAATTGATGTTGAATTTGATAAGTTTTATAGCTATGGGAAAGATATGGCCGGAATGTATATAATAAAAGGCCATATTGAAGGCAATAAGATGATGGAACCATTTGATAAAATGACTGATCGTCTGCTTGAAAAAGTCGGGCAGATCCAAAAAGAGACCCAATCATCAATGGACGAAGACTTAATGACCGTGGAAATGCACATGGGCATGAACTTTAATATTGCTATTGTCATAGCGGTTGTAACCATACTTCTAGCCATTTGGATCGCACTGTTATTAAGCAGAGGAATTACAAAACCTGTAAACAGGCTTTTGGAGATGTTTATTGAACTTTCCAACGGGGAGGGTGATTTGACCAGCAGGCTCGAAATAAGTTCACAGGATGAGATAGCAAAGACTGCAGAGGCATTTAATAAATTTATGGATAGCCTTGAGAATATGGTCTCCAGCGTTAAAAAGAACTCCATTATTATAGCGAAAAGCGCATCTACATTAAATCAGGGGAGCGAACATACTACAGATGGCATAACCCGGATTAATAAGCATATGTTAAAAGTCACTGAAGACACAAAAAAAATCAGGGATTCAATAAACCAGCTAACGATAAACATTGGTGGAATTGCAACATCATCACATGCTACTGCAGAAGACGCAGATGAAATATGCCGGGAAGCAGGGAATATAAACATCCTGGCCCAGGAAAGCGGGAAGGTGGCTTTGAACACCAAGCTTGAGATGGAAAACATCGAAAATATATCTGCAAGCACTGTGGTTATTACCGAGAAGCTGGGTGTTGAAGCAGAGGAAATCGGCAAGATTGTAGATACAATTAAAGGTATTACCGAACAGACTAATTTACTGGCATTGAACGCGGCTATAGAAGCTGCAAGGGCCGGTGATAACGGAAAAGGCTTCGGCGTTGTTGCTGATGAAATAGGTAAACTTGCCGACAGTACAAATCAGTCGGCAAAAATGATTGAAAGCCTTGTAAAAAATATTCAGGAAATGATTGGGCACACCATCTCCGCCGCCACAGATGTCGGCCGGAATATTAAAAAGGGAGCCGACCTGGTCGATGGCGTTTATGGGCAGCTTCAAAAAATCATGACCGGTGTAAGTGTGATCAATGATAAAATACAAAGTATAGCAGCGAGTACCGAAGAACAAAGCGCATCTACACAGGACCTCTCAGTCACCATGGAGGACATAAACAGCAGCAATTCACAGATTGCTGTTTCTATTGAAGAAGTCGGTGCAGGTTTAACATCACAGGTTGAAACAGTCACAGACTTGAACACAACGGCAAAAGAACTTAATATATCGTCCGTACAGTTAAATGGTTTAGTAGGGAAATTCAAGCTCAACGCATAGAGTCCTATTTGTTTTTAGTCTATATCACAGTAATTATGATGTCTGTGATATAGACTGGTTTTTCTAATCCAGTTTGGTACTCTGAATCCGAAGAGCATTCACAAGTACAGAGAGTGAACTCAGCATCATTGCAAGTCCCGCAATAGCGGGATTCAGCAGACCGGTTGCCGCAATTGGTATCCCTACAGCGTTGTAGATAAAAGCAAAGAAAAGATTCTGTTTTATATTCCGCATAATCAGCACACTCAGGGATTTCGCCCGTGATATTCCCGATAAATCACCCTTAACCAGGGTAATGGAAGCGCTCTCCATGGCAACATCAGTGCCGGTCCCCATAGCTATCCCCACATCAGCCTGTGTTAGAGCCGGTGCATCATTTATTCCATCACCAGCCATGCCTATAACGGCACCTGACTGCTGCAGCGATTTAACTTTATTAAATTTATCTTCAGGGAGACAGTCTGCCTGAAAATCATCAAGATTTAATTCTTTAGCAACATATTCTGCAGTTGTCTTGTTATCCCCTGTGAGCATAATGACTTTCACATTACGCCGGTGAAGTTCTTCAACTGCATCTGGAGTACTCTGTTTAATCGGATCAGAAACGCTTATAATACCCTCTATTTTTTTATCCACCACAACAAACATCACAGTATGCCCTTTTTTCCTGAGACCATCAATCTCTGCCATATCGGATAATAATTTACTATGGAGATGTTCCAGTAATTTATCGTTACCAACGGCGATTTCTTTACTGTTTATAACAGCCGTTACACCCATGCCGTTTAAGGTATTAAATTCCTTGATCTCCAGCAGCTCTATTTTCTTTTCTTTAGCTGAATGTACAATGGTATTGGCAAGAGGATGATTGCTGTTGTTATCTACTGATGCGGCAAATTGCAGTATATCATTATCACTATAACTGCCGGTGCTTTTAAATATCTGCAATTCCGGTTTCCCAGCGGTCAGCGTTCCGGTCTTATCAACCAGAATTGTGTCAACCTTTCTCATCTGCTCCAGAGCAGAAGCATTCCTGATAAGTATTCCATACTTTGCACCCTTCCCCATCCCCACCATAATTGAAACAGGCGTGGCCAGACCCAGTGCGCATGGACATGCAATAATCAGAACAGATATGGAGTAAACAAAACCGAGGTCCCATCTCCCCAAAACAACACCCCAGATAAGAAAAGTTAAAGCAGAAATCCCTATAACCGCCCCGACAAAATACTTCGATACAATATCGGCCATCTTCTGGATGGGGGCTTTAGACCTTGAAGCTTCATTAACCATCTCTATAATTCTCGATAAAAGGGTATCGCTTCCTACCTTTTCAGCAAGCATTATGAAACTGCCGTTCATATTTATTGTACCGCCCGTAACTTTATCTCCGATATTTTTCTCTACAGGAATCGGTTCGCCTGTTATCATAGATTCATCAACTACGCTGTTTCCCTCTATCAGACTTCCGTCAACAGGTATCTTATCTCCTGGCTTTACCTTAACACGGTCATGAACTACTACTGAGAATAAAGGTATCTCCTTTTCCACCCCTTCTCTGATTACCAGTGCAACAGCGGGGACAAGATTCAGCAGCTCCTTTACAGCTCTATTGGTTTTGGCATGTGCAAGCAGCTCAAGCAACTGGCCCAGGATTACCAGGGTTAATATAATTACCACAGCTTCAAAATAGAGTTCAATTGTACCATTCTTATTCAGAAGTGTTTCAGGAAAATATTCCGGAAAGAAGGCACCTGCAATACTGTACAGCCAGGCTGCCCCTGTTCCAATGGAGATGAGTGTAAACATGTTCAGGTTCAGGGTTATTATACTTTTTAAACCTTTCCGGTAAACGAAAAGTCCCGAGTAAAAAACAACCGGAAATGTAAAAAGAAACTGAATCAGCAGATTAAGCTGATGTGAAAAGAGATTCGCAAGAACATCTTTCAGTCCCGGAATAACTCCACCCATGGCAAGAACAAAAATCGGAAGTGAAAAAATCAGAGCAATAATGAACCGCCTTTTCATTACAAAGTAGGCTTCCATTTCATCATCTTTTTCATCAAGCGGTGCTCCGAAAACTACAACCTTATCAAGATGCATCCCGCAAACGGGACAGTCACCAGGTTCAGGATAGCTCTTCTCCCCTTCGCAGCGCATGGGACAGATATATTTCCCGCTTTGGGTTTTATCTCCGGATCTGATTTTGATCCCGGAATTCAGATTCATCTCCTGAAAGGCACACTGGCAGTTTATCTCGCATTTTCTGCCGCAGTCATGATCACCGCAGATACACTCTGTATGGCTATGTTCAACCTGTTGTTTTTTCATCTACTTATCCTTTTTTTCAACAGGTTTTAATTTCATACCGCAAACAGGGCATTTCCCGGCGTCAGGATATGTTCTTTCACCTTCACATTTCATCGGGCATATGTATAACATGGTTGCCTCCAATTTATATTATTTTTTCTACAATCAGTAATGTCACTGTCTTAAGTTTAGACTGGTATGGTCTTTAGATATTTTATTGTCATACACAAGTGACCTTCAGTTATAATTATAATCATAAAGATGTTAAGATCAAATATTTATATATAGGGTCACTTTTTATTTGATAAATTCAATTTAGTGACTATATTTAGTTATTGATAATTAATAATTTAAGGAGATACTGTATGAACAGAGTAAGTGGTTTTTTATATGTAATGTTAATGGGCGTAATTATTACGGCAGCTGCATACCCTCAAGGGAAGGGTATGATGGATATGAGTGGTAACAAGGGCTCAATGAAAGGTGGAATGATGATGAATATGTCGCAGATGGACAGGCACTTCATTGAAAAAATGATACCTCATCATCTGGATGCAATTGAGATGGCAAAGCTCGCACTTGACAAATCGAAGAAATCCGAAATCAAAAAACTTGCGAAAGATATAATCACTTCACAAACTGCAGAGATCGAATCAATGAAAAAATGGTACAAAGAATGGTTCGGAACAGATGTTCCCGCCAAACCTTCCACTAAAAGTCCTATGGGCAATGATATGGGGATGATGGGACAGGGTATGAAGATGATGGATATGAGCATGGATCATAATATGATGGGTGGTACATTAGACGATTTGAAGAAAGCCCCGGACTTTGATA
The DNA here is from genome assembly GCA_002839285.1 of Spirochaetae bacterium HGW-Spirochaetae-5. GTDB lineage: Bacteria > Spirochaetota > UBA4802 > UBA4802 > UBA5550 > WRGT01. Next base: position 7,840 of record PGXT01000078.1, read on the forward strand.
AAAGATTTCTCGAAATGATGGTTAAGCATCATAAAATGGCTATACCTATGTCTGGTATGATAATTGACAGCCAGAAATCTGAAATGAGAAAGCTTGCAAAAGATATCATATCCGCACAGTCTGGTGAGATTGAGATGATGATCAAATGGTATCAGAACTGGTACGGCAGCTGGTGAAAGGTTTAATCATTAAGAGATTATGCAAGCAACGGAGTTAATGAATGAACTGGAACATCGATCCGGAAATAATAAATTTAGGGGGTCTTTCTCTAAGATATTACAGTTTTCTTTTCTTAACAGGGTTGATGCTGAGCATTCTTGTTTTGAAATTAATTTTTAAGCAGGAGAATATACCGGCTGACTACCTCGATAGACTTTCTTTATATACTGTAATCGGGGTGTTAGCCGGTGCAAGAATCGCTCATACTTTTTTTTATGAACCTTCATATTATTTAAACCACCCCCTTGAAATATTGTTACCGATTCAGTCTTCACCAGAGGGCACTTATAAGTTTTCAGGCTTTCAGGGGCTGGCAAGCCATGGCGGTATAGCAGGTATGTTTATCGCACTTTATTTTTATAGTAAAAAAACCGGTGAACAATTTATTAAAACAATGGATCTAATGGCAATAGCGGCTCCCCTTGGCGGGGCTTTTATCAGAATAGGGAACTTTATGAATTCGGAGATAATCGGTATACCCTCCACTCTTCCATGGGCTGTGGTCTTTCTTAGAAATGATAATATCCCCAGACATCCTGCTCAATTATATGAATCACTTTGCTATCTTTCTATTTTTTTAATAATGATCATTTTCTACAAAACTAAACGGGAAAAAGCAGGTAAAGGATTCTTTATAGGCCTTGTTCTTGTACTGATTTTTACAGCACGATTCATCATAGAGTTTGTTAAAGAGAAACAGGTTCCATTCGAAGAACAGATGAAACTCGATATGGGTCAGTTGTTAAGCATTCCATTCATTTTTATAGGTTTTGGGTTTCTGATTATGTCATTTATAAAAGCTGGTAAAATGTCAGATATTAACAGAAGTAATTAAAAAACTTTTAAAATATTTGGAGGTACCCGGATGGACGAACCTCATAGGGATATTTTTAATGCTGAAAAATATTGTCACGCATGAGTTATTTATTGAAGACGGTATGCTTAGTAAGCTGAAGGGGTTTAATATGAAAAATGTATTTTATGCATCTATAGTATTTTACATTTCGTTTTCAATATTTGTTCTGATAATAACAATAATTTCAAATTAGAAGGAGAACAGCCATGAAAAAAGGATTAAATTTTATCTCATTAATAATTATCACCTCAAGTCTGCTGATTCTTGTATGTCAAAAGGGCGGCTCATCAGCTGACAGTCAATACAGTAAAATAGATAGTTCCGGTGTTATTACAGTATCAGTTCAGCCGGTAATGGTTAGCAATTCATCAATAGAATTTTCTGTAACTTTCAGTACTCACTCCGTTCCCCTTGATCAGTTTGATTTAAAACAGTTAATAACACTTAAAACAGATGATGGTGAAATTCATCCATATTATGTTCCTGATTTTTCAAGTCACCATGGTTCAGGCAGTGTAATATTTAAACTGGTAAAACCTGTAAAAACTATTTATTTAACGGTGAGAAATATTCCTGATAATCCTGAGAGAATTTTCAAGTGGGATTTAAAATAAACTGAAAGCAGTTTTTATTAATAAATGCGCAATATGCTGTGAGGGTATAATGATTTTTAAAACAAGTTCAAAATATAATCTGGCTTCGAATCTGTACGATTTCATGGAGAGAGGAATTGAAGCGAAGCTCTTTTCAAAATTAAGAGAAAAAGTAATACCACTTGCCGCCGGAACTGTGCTTGAGATTGGAGTCGGTACAGGTAAAAATCTTCAGTATTACAATCAATCGGTTAAAGTGTCAGCAATCGACTTCAGCAAGGGTATGCTCGAAAAGGCTGATAAAAAACTTAAACAGCTGAACAGGCAGAACATAGAATTAATACTGATGGATGCCCAGAATTTAAAATTTGAAAATAATCAATTCGATTCAATTACAGCCGCCTTTGTTTTCTGCACAGTACCCGATCCGGTTAAAGGTCTAAAAGAAACATATCGCGTTTTAAAACCTGGAGGTAAGGCGTTTTTTATAGAGCATATGCTGACAGATAATTATTTCATTAATTCGATTCTTTTTATGATGAATATCTTCAGTAAAATATTTCTTGGAACCTCCATGATCAGAAAGACAGAGAATAACATTAAGGCTGCAGGTTTCAAAGTCACATCCAGTGAAAGATATCATTATGGTATAGTCAGAGTTATAGTTGCAGAGAAATCAATAAAGTAACAGGATTTTATTCAAAATATATTTCCGGAGGTGATTTATGTATTACATCAATAAAAAGCTGAAACTCAGCTTTTCTGACGCTGAAAAAAAAGTAAGGGATGGCCTACAGAAAGAGGGTTTCGGGGTACTGACAGAGATTGATATTAAAGAGAAGTTGAAAGAGAAACTCGATGTGGATTTCAGACAGTATAAAATTCTTGGTGCGTGCAATCCGCCCTTTGCATATAAAGCCCTTCTCGCCGAGGACAAAATCGGAACTATGCTTCCATGCAATGTGATTATTCAGGAGACAGAAGATGGTGGTGTGGAAGTAGCGGCTATTGATCCATCGGCATCAATGCAAGCTGTTAATAATGATGCATTGAAAGGCATAGCCGCAGAAATCCGTGATAAACTGGCTAATGTAATATCCGGTCTTTGATTTTTGAATAATTCTTTTTTAGTATTGGTTTGATAAGACCTCTCTTCACTATTCAATATATAACAAAAACCTGTTTATCAAAATCATTCAAACAAAAATTACAAACTTTCAGATTCTCATATCAAGGTGGTCAAAATGAAAAAAAATATTTTTATCCTGATAATGTTTTTCAGTATTATAATAACACTGTTCTGCAGGGCCGGTAACGTTAACGGTAGGGATTCAGTGTCTGATATCAAAATTGCCGACTATGAATATTCTGAAATTGAAAACCCCCTTCCAGTTCCCCCGCTTCTGAAAAATTCGAGTACCGATCCACTTAAAGCCAGTTTTTCACTTACAGTGCAGAAGGGTCTGACTGAATTTTTCAAAGGTACGGGTGTTATAACTTATGGATATAACGGATCTTTACTGGGGCCAACTCTCCGCTTCAGACGTGGACAGAGCGTTGATATCAGTGTAAAGAACTCTCTTAACGAGGTGACAACTGTCCACTGGCACGGCATGCTTGTTCCTGGTGATGTGGACGGGGGGCCTCATCAGATTATCAAATCGGGCGGTCTATGGCACCCGGCATTTAAGGTCAATCAGCCGGCCGCAACAGCCTGGTATCATCCCCATGGCCTTGGCACGACGGCAGTTCAGGTCTATAAAGGTCTGGCAGGGCTTATAATAATTGATGATGAGGTTTCAGACAAACTCAATATCCCGAAGAATTATGGTGTCAATGATATACCGCTGATTGTTCAGGATAGACGATTTACATCGGAGGGGGTACCGGTTTATATGACCAGCATGCACGATATGATGCAGGGTATGCTGGGGAATACTATCCTTGTGAACGGCACAGTAAACCCTGTTTTAAAAGCTGAAAGAATCAGATACCGCTTCAGAATTCTGAACGGCTCAAACGCAAGGGTATACGATTTTCGTTTTAGCAGCGGATTAAAGTTCCATCAGATCACCACAGATGGCGGATTTCTTGAAAAACCCTACTATACTGAAAGCATAAGACTCTCCCCCGGTGAGAGAGCTGAAATCATAGCCGATTTTTCAGAATTAAAAGAAGGTTCAATATTATATCTTAAAAGCGGGAATTTTGATATACTGAAAATCGTTGTTTCAGGAACACAAAAAGACATAACGGTAATCCCAGAAGAACTTGCCAGAATAGACAGAATACCATTAGAAAAATCACAGGGTGACAGATATTTTTCATTACAGGGGATGGGACCCGGCGTGAATATAAACGGTAAACAGTTCAATCCGTACCGGATAGATGAAAATATTAAATATGATTCTGTCGAAACCTGGCATATAAGAAATGTATCCGGTATGGGTATGGGGATGATGGGGGGCGGCATGATGGGTGGAAACGTATTGCACAATTTTCATGCCCACGGAATTCAGTTTATGATAACCGACAGAGGGGGCAGAATACCCTCCCCATCTGAACAGGGCTGGAAAGATACTGTTCTCATTGAACAGAATGAAGATGTAAGTGTTATTGTGAGATTTTTATATAAAGGTGTTTTTATGTACCACTGCCATATTCTTGAACATGAGGATAATGGTATGATGGGGCAGTTCAAAGTAAATTAAAGATCATGACAGAAATGATATAGTGGTCACTTCCGGATAGTATTTTATAGAAAGTAGTGACCATTTATTTTCATGTTGATTCACCGCACCCCCTCGCTCAACTCATAGAGCCATAAACACACCGCCCCCCGCCGCCCTTCAGCGATAAGTGGTGTTATGTCGCCACGCCCTGAATATTTACATTCGATCAAACATTTACTAAGCAGATACTTCTTGCCGTTCCCATACTCACCGTACCAGGGCGGGGTGCCCTCAACTCCAGCCCCCGGCCACCCTTTTCGACGTCCTTGTCTCAAAGGCCGCTCGCTCTTCCTCCGCTCGCTGTGTCCGGCCCCACCTCGCGAGAGAGTGCTATCTTTTACTGCAGCTTGAAAACCAGTTGAAAAGAAAACTTTTTTCTTACTCCCCGTGCAACAAATCCCGTTTCGCCCGCATCAGCCACATCCACAACTCACTGTTCCTGACGAACTTTCTGTAAGTTCCTGCGGCCGCTGCGACCTCCACTTTTGCTTTTTATACTATGCTTTTTCCAGCTTAAAACATTCGTGCCGGGTAACTTTTAGTTTTTAAACAAAACTATCGCGGAGACCGCTACGACCGGAATTTTATGTAATCGAAAACTTCAACTTTGTCTCGGTCGCATCGGCCATCGCTTTTGTATTTTGAAATTACAACGAGGTCTTTTTCTGTTACAGGTCTTGTTGTAGTACATGCCACCTGCTGTCGCAGTAGTCATGTACTAACTTTCTATTTAATGAAATGATTGACTTTATGTGGTAACTCCTTTGTAGTCAGATTTGTTTAAGGAGAGGTTTTATATGGGAATTAATTCAGAAAAGTTTGATGAGTTAAAAAAAGAAATTGAAAGAATACGAAGAAGAAGAATTTCAGATTTTTCTAGCAGTGAAGATTTTGAGTATATTGATCCTTATGATAATATAGAAAAAATTGAATCATATAATAATCATTTAATTATAGGTCGCCGCGGTTCAGGTAAAACTACCTTACTACTTACAACTATTAAGAAAAATAATAATAATATAATATTCCCAATTGATTCTCAAATATATAGAAATTGGGAGATTGAAAAAATAATTATAAATATATTTGAAAGACTGTGTGAAGAATTATTAAATAATCTTTACACCGATTCAAATTATTTGAAAATAAAAAGTAATTATGAATATCATTTTCGGGGTTTTTTAAAAAGAATAAAAAATATATTCACAAAGCCTGATATGTCAGTTAAAAACGACTACAAAAAATATATACAATTAATAGTCGGTTTGAAAGCAAGTAAGGAATTATTAAATAAATTAGATAAACTTCCAAATGAAATATTATTTAAGAAAACTGAAAAAATAAAAAAAGAAGAAATTAGTGAATTAATCAGTCAAGAAGAAGCCAAAATTATAAGTGAACTAAAAGCCAAGGGGGATCTTTCTGGTTATAATATTTCTATATCATCATCCTTAAATTTATTAAGTACTTTTACTTTATCAAAGATAAATAAATCTACTCAAAGTAATGAAATATTAGAGGAATCTGAACAACTTCAGACTATAACAAGAATTGGTGAATTAGAAAATTTGAAATTACATATTGCTGGTATTTTCAGTGATTTAACAAAAATAACTGAAAAGCACATAATTTTATATTTGGATGATTTTTATTTTATTCCTACATTAATTCAGCCGGTCATAATCCAATATTTACATGATATATATAAAAATTCAAAATATAGTTCTTTTTGCTTTAAAGTCTGTTCACTTCCAAACAGAATTAAAATTAATAACGATGGTCAGGTTGATTTTTCTTTCAAAGATGATTTTTCACCAATAAAATTAGATAAAGAGCTTTATGATTTAAATAATTTGAAAGATTTTTTATTACGTATAACTGCTTTCCTGAAGCCTTCTATAGGACTTCATGTAAGTGATATTTCTAATTTATTTAATAATGACGAAGTTTTAAATTATACTATTGTTGCTACAGGGGGTGTTCCAAGGGATTTTTTAATTACTATAGCCGATTTAATTGCCTTAGCAAAATCAGAATCATCTGATACGATAAAGAAAGAACATCTTTATTCAATCATAAGTAATTTGAAAGAAGATAAGGAACAAAATATTGAAGTTGATATTGATATTAATCCAGATTTACTAAGAAAAGCAAAATCAATAATTGAAAAGGAGGTTATTGAAGAATTAAATACAAATGTTATATTATATCCTGCAAATTTAGCAAAAGAACATGAGCTTTTATTAAGAAATTTAATTAACCTTAGATATATTCATATAATTAATGAAAATACTACATCAGAAAAAATAAAGAAAGAAAATTTTATTTCTTATCTAATTGATATGACATTTTATGCAACGGGTAAAAGATTAAAGTATGGTTTTGAATTTAGACCTTTTTGGGAAAAGGATATTGAATCAAGGCATATACATTTGAGGAGCGCTCCAATATGGTCATTTGAGAAATCTTTCATCGAGGATGATAAATGATAATTACATTTTTCAAAAAATTACTCTCTCCGTTTTGCCACGCTTCCTCGTTAGAAAATCATATCGCGTAGGCCGCTCCGCCCGGTCTTCTGAACGCGATTTGACGTTGCAATTTTCCCCGGTCGCACCGGCCACCGCTTGTATTATAAAATATCTATAAATCTTTTTCAGCTGCAGATTTTGTCGCAGTTCATGCCACCTGCTATCGCAGCAGGCATGGTGCTCATTCTAAATCGTGCATCGTTACGCCTTTGTCACGCCCCTTGCGGAAAAGAGCAAGAGTCGTGCCAATCAGCGGAGCTGAACCGGCTCCACCCTTTTTACTTTTATTCTATATTCTCAGTTTATAAAACCGAATATCCCCCGCGTCCCCCGCCACCCTTTGAGTAAGGTAAATTTTAACCTCCAGGGCGGCACATATACAGACCGGTTACTCACACTCCTAAGTTAATCAACAGTAAAACCCCGCCGACCGGCTACCAGCTTCCGTAAAAAGCCCCTCCAGCTGCAAGCCTCTCCGGGCAATTATCCATGTAAAGCAAAGCAACCCCCCGTAAGCCCTCCGTCGGCTGCTTATTGTTATATCCGCCACCCTTCCGGTTAAAATTACCTTTTAACCCCATCCGCGGGTACAGCATAAAATTTAAAGATATCATGGTAGCATATAGTAAAATACCCCGCCAGCTCCCTGCATTGGTAGAGGGGGCCGGCGGGGTATTAATCTAAAGAATAACAGAGTGCTGTAAACTCAGTATGTATTCCGGTTCAAACCTGCCACCCATTCCGGTAAATGCTTGCCACCTGTTCCGGTGCAAAATTGCCACTTATTCCGGTTGAAAACTGTCGCTTTTAGAATCTCTCCTATATTACGGGATCAGTTTCTGGTCAAGCTCCTGCAGTTAATTAAATTTACGGGATAATCTTTTTGTTTATGCAATGCAGTGCGGCTCTCCGCATAAAATCGTTGATAGTGATCTCCTGGTCGATGCAGAATTTTGCAATAAGTTTATGCTCCTCCAGCGACAGGGTCACGGTCGGTCTTTTAAGTCCTTCATATTTATTATCAATGGTTTTTGTCATGCGCTCCTCTTCCGGGATTTTTCTTTTTCGATTGAGCAATAATGCAGAGTTTTATAATAAAAGTCAACTTAACTTTATAACGTTATAACGTGAAAAATTATTGACAGAAAATAATACTATATATATGTTTAGTAAAAATTAGGCGGTATGGAGGCCACTATGAATAATCCTTTTTCAGAACAGGCAAATGAGTTTCATGTAATTCACACTTACACCAGAAAACAGGCAATCGATGATGGTGTCCTGGTGGACGTTTCAGAAACTGCAAAGGAAGCAGGTATTAATTTTCCGGTAGCTGTTACTTCTGCGGTATGGGGTCTGTATATTGTCCCGCCGGTGGAACTTGAAAGCTTCGGGCAGTCAGTGTCGGGCCGTCTCTGGGATCTTCTCTGGATGTTCCGGATGCAGGCTCTTAAAACCAACTCCTCTCTTTTGTTTTATTCCTGTATCTTTTTAAATAAAGATGAAAAACGGGAAGAGGTTAAGTTTAAAGCTCTCTGCGGTCCGGGTGATAACTTTGAACCGGTTATTACAATAATGCTTCCGGATGAAGACTAAAAATTAGAGGAGTCGCCCGGTTTGGGCGGCTCTTTCTGTTTTTGATGTTATAGGATTATTTTAAAATAAAAATGACTGTGTAGTCGTTGTTGCGTTAAAAAGCTCTTTTATTCTGCTCAGGATTGCTCAGATTCAATTTTAAAGAAATATGTAAGGGTTTAGGGTGGTGTATGAAAATTATTCTTTTTCCTGATTTTTTTTATCAGCTGCAGTGGGTGTCTCCTGCAGCTAATTGTTTTTTTAATCCAATGCGTTTAGTAATTATCTATCTTATTTAATTCTTCCAGAATTTCTAAAAAGGCATCTATTCGACCATCTACTTTTCCGCGTTCTTGTGTTTTTTTACTGTCTAATTTTCCTTCTGTAAATTTACCATATTCAAATTTCAATTTTTCTTCCAAATGTTTTCTAAGTGAATGAACAACACTAATCGATTTTGAATCCATAACCGGTGTATTTATTTTTTTTGAAGCTAAATTAGATGATATTGATTTACCGGGATTTATGATTTTTACAGATTGAGCTGTAAGCTTAATCTGTTTTTCAAATTTCTGGATAGCTTCCGAAATATATTCTACATCTTCTTTTGAGCAATCAATTTTGATACCACTTTCATTTGCAGAAAGTTTAAAATTGATTTTTTCAATAATACTTTCTTTTTCCTGCTTCTCTGCTTGAGTCTTCTCAATCTTTTCAATCTTTTCCTGTAGTGCCTGGACTGTCAGTTTTTGGTATATTGCTTCATTCTCTATCTTTTCGCGTTTAACAGGATCTTTAATCTGCTGTATGATCTTCATTTTTTTAACGCCAAGTTCCGCTTTGTCAAATTCGACATTGCGGTATAACCATATATACTGATTAGCCATAGATACGCCAAATCCCAGAGTCGGGCTGAATACCTCGATCCATTTTTTAAAAGTGATATATTCAGGTTTTAACTCTTCTTTTTCGCCCTTTGCGGTCCAGGTGTTATAATCATGTTCAATCTTTTTCTGGATCTCAAATAAAAGTCTTCCTGCTATCCATCCGGCCTGTTCTTTCCACTGGTGAAGGTGAGAGAGAAGTATAGCTCTTTTAGTATCGTTCTCGGTAACACCCATCAGCTGCCCGGCGGTTATATCTTTAAACATTACAAGATTTTTTGTTGAATCCTGTATCTCTTCAATTGATAAACCTACGGTTATGTTATCTAAACCATCTGAACTTTTCGCGGGTAGATTTGATTTACCCAGAAAATCACTTGCTGATATATCGTTACTTATGGATTGTCTTTTATTAAATTTCGCCATCTTGGAATACCTCTTTCAAACTATCATAATGATTGGTAAATGCTTTGGTGTTCTCTTTGAATATTCCCTGCCATCTTTCCTGAGGTATATTTTTGTCATCGAGGACAGGTTTTAAGACTTGAACCTCAGTTGAAAAATTATCCCCTTCAAAAACAGAGTTTATTTCCTGCAGGACTTCTTTTTGGAAGGTGTTACGGAAGAGCCCTTCTTTCTGTTTTATTGGCAGAATGTAAAGTTTGCTTAAGTTAAAATGTGAATTCATTTCAGATTTTTTAATTGCATCGATGCTTTTAGTTAATTCAATCGCTGAATCAAGACTGTCAACTTCCGGATCAATAGGGCATATAAGAATATGAGCGGCAAAAAGTGCGGCGATTGTAACTCCCCCCTGTGAGGGTGAAGTATCAATTATAACATAATCATATTTAGCCAGGGCCGGTGTCAGTGCTTTTTTCATTTTAAGCTCACGCCCGTATGAGTTCGCGAATAGAGAATCATAATGTTCAAGCTTTCTGTTCCCTGGAACAAAGTGGAATCTATCTGTTATAGGTAAAGCACACTTAACAAGTTTCTTTTCACCTTCAATCAATGATAATAGATTATGAGTTTTAATTTTCTCTTTATCTTCTTCATTCAAATGGTTTCCCCAGAAACGGGTGAAATAATGCTGCGGATCAGCATCTACCACCAGTACATTTAAATTCTGGTTTGTCATGATTTTCGCGAGATAATTACATATTGTTGTTTTTCCCGTTCCGCCTTTCCCGGAATGAACAACTATGATTTTTTGTTCCGGCATCTCCGGCAGGGACACGCCCTTTAATGATTCTATATCTGTTTTCAGATAAAGCTTTTCTCTCCCCTTCTTGGTGCAGGGGATCTGCTTTTCCATTATCATTCTGGTTAATGTTTTTTCATTTATATCAAGAATTGTGGAGGCCTGTTTGTGGTTGATATATTCTTTATTCATTTTTTCCTCTACTTTGTTTCAATAATCTTTTCAAATATCTTTTGATTTTCATAATACTTTGATATTATTGCCGCTGAGTTTATAGTCGCCAGCCCTTCTGATTTCGCGAATTCGTTAATTCTATCCATGATGTTTTTGCTTAAGAAGATTTCGAGATTTTTCCCATCCAGCTCAACGAGTGCTGTATGCAGATTGTCTAATGCCTTTATGATTGAATCAATTCTTGTTTCAGCAATACCTTCTGAAATTAACTGATTTTTATACATACCCAGCCTCCTGTATTGAGTTATACAATAGAGGTAATATATGTAAAAAGTAAAGCATAAAATTAAAAAAAATACCGGTTTATACAGGTATTAAATGTGTGTTTTTAAAATTCATTTTACTTGTATTTATGGCGGGGTATTTTAGAAAAACGATAGATAGTTGCACCCGGTGTAATTGTTTAATTAAAATCTAAAATACGAATTGCTTTGTTATTTGCAATTTGGTGTATATAGTTCTGGACGCAACCATCGTTATATATTAGATGTTTTATGTTACTTCCTGCAGTTGTTTGCTGTAAGTTAAGATTTGGACTTCATTTCATGGAGCATTTGATGAAAAATTACTACTTTAAATTTCAAAAGGGAAATGCTGGTTTTGATAAATTATTCAAATCTAATAATCTTTATGATGAAGCATTAAATCTTTCTAAAGACGGCAAAGATATACCCCTATCAATTTATTATGGTAAATGGAAAGCAAATGAATTTCATCTTGGTATAAAAAATATCAGAATAGATAAGGGTTTAGATGAAAATGAGTACAGTCGAAGTATTGATCAAATCAAACTTTTCTTCGATCTTGAAAAATTAAATGAGGTTATTTATTTTTGGTCTTTTTATAAAGATATAATTATCTGTTTAAAGCCCAATAGTTTGAAAGTCGTTGATGGCCCTGATTCTTATATTGATGATAATGGTTCATTGCCTAAAACTATTATTTGCAAAATAATAAATGTATATAATAAAATTGATCTCCCGGAGTTATTTTCTAATATCAATTCGAATCAACGACATAACCGGGGCACAATCTCTGAGCTTACTGTTTCTGCTAATGAAATAGCTGTAAGTCTTATGAATAAATCAAAAATATTAATCAATGATTCTAATATTCTTAGTTATTTATCTCCTATGGAATTTGAGACTTTATTATTTATGATTTTCTCAAATGATAAAGTTTTGTGCTCCTCTTATCGCGGTGGTACTTTAAAGGACTATGATCTAAGGATAAAAGTAACAAAAAACTACAATGGCATTCCTGAAGGCAATCATTGGATTCAAGTTAAAATGAAAGATAAGATAAAAAGAAATAATGATATTTACTCTGCTTTCCTCGGGGAGGGTAATATCGAAGATAGAATAATAGATTCTGTCTGGATAAAAAATAGGATAAATGAAAACCCAGTTATTAAAAGATGGCTAAAAGAAATGATATATGATTATAAAAATATATTTGAATTATCATAAAATGTTTTTTTAAAGTTGCTTTCCGTTACCTTTCCACCTCAACACAAACATATTCAATCTCCGCAAACAGCTTTTCAATCTCAATAAAAGTATCATTCAGCTGCAGCTGCAGCTGATCAACTTTTTCCTGACATTTAGAAGCCTCCAGCGGATCTTCGATAGACTTTGTAATCAGCTTCATCTTCCACATCTGGTCAGTTATTAAAAACTTTCTCTCAATCAGTTTCTGAATAGTATATCCCAGGCTCTCCACTCTTCGAACCGCCTTTCTCTTCTCAGCGTTCTTTTTATCCGCAATATCAGTCATATCAAAAACCTGATTCAAGCTAATAGAAGCCGACAAGTAAGTCTCGGTGTCATTCGCTGCAGCATCATCGTAAAGTGATCTCCTCGAAAGTGAAACCGTAGGTAAAAACCGGAGTGCATCTTTCCAAGCGTAGGTATTACCGGAATTGATCCTTGATTTTGCATTTGTTAAAACTTTTTTAAGCTCCATGAGCTCATTTTCTTTCAAAGTTTTACTTTCCTGAGCTGAAAGTCCGATAGCCAGTTGTATTACTCGCAATGGTTAAGGATCTGCAGATTTATATCAAAGATATCAAAGACCTTGATAAAAATAAGCTCGTAGAAATTAACAAAAAACTCATTAAAATATCGTCAGAAGTGAATGAAAATCTCGAAAAAATCTGATCATTTTTTTTGCCTTTTTTGTCCCGTTTTGTTCAAAAAAGTTTGGAACAAAATTGCCCTTTTGTTCCAAAACCGCCTGGGATGATGTATGGTGCAGTCATTATCGTATCGGGTTTATAGTGATTTCGTTTTAATAATGGTATAGTTTTGTGCTTAAAATGATAGACGTTTTATCATAATTATTGTATAGAAATGAATGAAATTGAATGAAGAATAGAACTCAAAAAATCCCGCTCTTCCTGTCTCAAAAGGAGGTTGATAATCTTATTCGCGGTGTGCGTAAAGAACGTCATAAACTCGGCCTTTATCTGATGTCATATGGCGGGCTTCGTGTATCCGAAATGTGCAATTTGAAAGTTTCAGATGTTCATCTGCAGCGAAATTTTATGATCATTACCGGCAAGGGAAATAAGCAGAGAGTTGTTCCGATTAATGCCACTCTTCAGAAAATGCTTGAATCATATTTTAGCAAATACAGTTATAAATTAAATCCTGATTCTTTACTTCTTGGCGGTGCCCGTAATTCCTGGCATTATGTTATAAAGAAATATTCAGAACAGAATCTTGGCAGAAGAGACGTTCACTGCCACACCCTGCGGCATTCATTCGCAACGGGATTGTATGAAAACGATGTCCCTATAGAAAGGATCTCCCAGATCCTCGGTCATTCCAAACTCGATACAACTCTTATATATTCCAGGATCTCAGTTGAACAGAAGAAAGATGCGGTAATGACTCTTGATGGTCCGAAGGGGCGTATCTTTACCTTTGTCCGTTCATTGAAAAAGAAAACCGATATAACCGTAAAAAGCTCCGGCACTCTCATCGGAAGAGAAAAGGAGATCGAACAGATAAACGGTTATCTGGAAAAGAAGATATCAGTAATCCTCTCCGGAGTAAAAGGGAGCGGTAAATCAGCCATCCTCAGGCATATCCCCGATACGGTTTTTATAGATGAGTACAAAAAGAAACAGACTCTTGTGAAAATAATTCTATCAGCTTCAGCTGGTCCCGATGGTATGCCTTTATCTCCAGACGATAAGGTTTATAAAGAGGCCGAGAAGCAGTTTAAGAAACTCTCAATTGATGAGCTGCTTAATGAGCTGAAGAACTTTAACAAGGTCATTGTATTTGATGATATAACCGGGTTATCAAAACTTGATCGTAATACAGTATCAAAACTTTCCGAACTGACAACAGTGCTTGCAGCAAGCTCCAGAACTGCAGACAAAAAACTGTTTAAAACCTTTGTTGAAATCAAGCCGCTTAAAAGACATTTCACCAGGTTAATCTTATCCGAAATGGTTCAGATAACCGATCCCAGAAAGAAAGAACTTCTCATTGACGATGTTCTTCATCAGGCAGGTGATAATCTAAAAGAGGCAGAGTACATATCTCGCCAGTTGACTATGGGTAAAACCAGTGAAGAGGTAATCACAGACGAAAGAATAAGTAATCAGGAATCAATCGCCCCTTTCCTTCTGATTTTTGTTTTGTTCTTTGTAGCGTTTGTTCTAAAATCTTATGCTTCCGGTATGGTAGCTTTAAGTTATGCCCTTCTGGTTGTTTTCAGGTTGGTGTTTTATAAATATATATTCATGCCGGCGAGTAAGAAGTGACAGCAACCACACACTACGCATTTTCATATCTTCTCTGTGCAGCAGCTGGTGTCGAACCGGCAACTGCAGCAGCTGCATCTCTGTTCTCCCTGCTCCCGGATATAGATCATCCCGAGAGCACAATCGGCAGAGTATTCCGCCCTATATCAAAATACATCCAGCGGAAATATGGTCACAGAACAGTTACACATTCAATATTTGCAATTATGTTTATTGCAGCTGCTCTTCTTCCACTGCTTCTTATTCCCCGCCTCCTGCAGTGGGGAGGTCCATTCTGGACCGGATTATATGCAGCTTCTCTTCTCGCATTCTCCAGCCATATATTTATAGATCTGTTTAATAAATCCGGTGTGCGTATATTTTCTCCATTTTCTCAAAAAGAATATATCTCCTTTAAAACTCCTCAGCTGAGAGTACTTGTTTCATCATGGCAGGAGTATCTTATTCTTTTTATAATAATATTTTTCGCTTTTACAGTCACCGGTGAAGGCTTCTCTATCCACAAGGCTGTCCGTAATGTCGGAAAGATGTTGTATAAGAATTACGATAATGCAGTGAAGGATTACCAGGAACACAGTGCATTTCTCTGCATGGCTCATATTGAATACTTTGATAACATTGAAAGGCGTATAGTTGTCGCCGATCTCCCGGTACTTAATATGTATCCTCAAACCGGTATATTTCTCCGGAACGGAGAAAGGCTGGTAATCGGGAAAGAGAATATTAATGAAATTACAGTCGATAAAACCGAAAAACTTGTCGTATCAAAAAGGATCTCCGGAAGTGATCCTGAACTTCTTAAAAGCATCCCCGATGGATATTATATCTCCGGAACAATAGATGTTAAAAACTATTTCCCCGAGATTAAGTCTAATAATTTTATAGTAGTAGACCGTAGAGCAGACGGGGCCGGGTTTACATTGAAGTGTGCAGCTCCATGGGAGATCTCGCGGATACTTAATCTTCATAATGAAATTGGTACAGAGATTGAAAAGTTAAAAATGAAACTCTGTTCTTATCAGATAGACCAGCTGAGGGGTGAAGAATCTGACATTAAAAAAAGAGTTGAAACCCTGCGGAAGAAAGGGCTGTATAATAATTATGGGCGTATATCAAAGCTTACTGCAGAGATGAAGAATATCCAGGGAAAGATCAGCTCCCTTGAGATGAAAGAGAGTATGGGCGGTGATGCGGAGATTCAGGAGAAGATTAATCTGCTGACTAACGGTTTTCATTTCTGGTTTGACTTAGTTGTTTTTGATATATGATGTTTTGTTTTTTTGTTTGCTCTTGCGTTAAGAATTGAGGATGTTCTTTTTATATTCTTCAAGAAAGTTGTTGTAATATAGTTGTATGTTGTTATACATTGTAATTCAATTAGAATTTTTTCTTATTTTTTAATGTAGATATATTTATAGGTTGAATTGTGATTATGGGTAGATCAATAAAAAAAATTGATGATGGGTCTTTGTCGAATAGAAATATTGTTCCTTTTAAAAAAAATCTTTGTTCATTAATTGAGTGTTCTGATAACATCGAGTTTATGCGAACTTTAAAAAAAGAAAGTATGAATTTAATTGTGACATCTCCACCTTATAATATTGGTAAATCTTACGAAAAAAAAACTACACTCAATGTCTATATAGAGCAACAAGCTGCTACTATTTCTGAAGCAGTTCGTTTGTTACATCCGAATGGATCTATTTGCTGGCAGGTCGGTAATAGTATTGAAGATGGCGAAGTTTTTCCTTTGGATATATTATTGTATCGTATCTTTAAAGATCATGGCCTTCGTTTGAGGAATCGTATTATTTGGTCTTTTGGGCATGGTCTACATTGTCAGAAACGCTTTTCTGGAAGATATGAAACAATTCTCTGGTTTACAAAATCGGATGATTATACATTTAATTTAGATCCGGTTCGTGTTCCTTCAAAATATCCTGAAAAAAAATATTTTAAAGGTCCAAACAGAGGAAAGGTATCAAGTAATCCTCTTGGAAAAAATCCTTGTGATGTTTGGGATATTCCAAATGTAAAAGCTAATCATGTTGAGAAAACCAATCATCCCTGTCAATTCCCTATCGGGCTCGTTGAACGGTTGGTTCTATCTTTAACTAATATTGGAGATAATGTTTTAGATCCGTACCTTGGTGTTGGTTCGACTGCGATAGCTGCTCTTAAAAATAATAGACATGCTTATGGTTGTGATATTATGCAAGAATATGTTGATATTGCTATTGAAAGGGTTTCTTCTTTGCGTGATGGTACATTAAGGGTGCGTCCGATGAATAAACCTATATATCAACCGCCAATCAGGGAGGTTTAATGAAGTTTGTAGAAGCATTTTCTTTGCATAATGGTGATGTTGAGTGGCAAAGGCGTGACCAGTATGAATGGTTAACTGATGTTTTTGAAGCTCCTCAAATTATGATTGCTGCTAAATGTACAGGTCGGATTCGTGAGCATGTAAAAAATGAATTAACAAATGCTGGTTGGTCTTATGATGTTAGAATTAATCAAGCATTTGATCTAACCATTACGGGTATATTTAGGGATATGGCTTTTCAAATTCAGACAGGGAATATTAGCCGAGCTCCATATGATTTAATGAAGCTACAATATTTATATACTCAAAAAAAAATTGAAGTTGGTGCTATTGCAGTTCCAACAAAAAAAGCTGCTTCTATCATAGGATCTAATATAGCGAATGTTGATAGAATATGGAATGAAGCTCAATTATTTGATAGAATTATAACCCTTCCTCTTTTAATCCTTTCATTTGAATAAGAATAAGGTATTTAATATGAATTATAATTACAAAGTAAATATTCGACCACAACATGAGCGTCAAAAATCATTAAATGAATTACTCAATTCGACATCACGTACTTTTACCAGTTATGACGTCTTTGAGGGTAAACCTGAAATTTTAAAAGTTGTTACATTACCTCTTCATTTTCCAATATATAGAATGTCCAATGGTCGAACACAGACGCACCAATTAGCATATATTTCAGAGAAAGGTTCAGACCCTGATTTTTTTTCTCTTGGTGAAGAAAATGCAAGTGTTCAACAAATACAGCATGATATACTAAAAATTTTCGCTCATGAAGGTACAGAGACTATAACACCGATAATCGATGAATTAGAAAGAGCAAAACAACAAACTGAACCTCTCTTAATCACACCAGCGGGTATTGTTGTTAATGGTAATAGACGTCTTGCTGCAATGCGTGAATTATATCATGCACATCCTGATGATTTTTCAGTATTTAAAAACGTTGAATGTGCAGTTCTTCCTCCGTTGGATATTCAACAAATTGATGATATTGAAATTAGACTCCAAATGACTCCCGAGACAAAACTTCCGTATAGTTGGATCGATGAATCCTTGAAAATAAAAAAACAAATTTTAGCAGGCAGGAAAGAGGAAGAAATTGCTAGGTTGATGAGAAAAAAACCTGTTGAGATAAAAAAATCATTATCTGCTCTCAATTACGCAGATATGTATCTGAAGGAATGGAAAAAAAGACCTTTTGATTATAGCCTTGTTGAAGCTGGGGAACAGTTCTTTTATGATTTGGTAAGTAGTTTGAAAGGCAAAGAGAATCAACTTCTAGAAGCTAATATTAGAATGGCTTGGATATTATTTGATAATAGAACTAATTTGGGTAGTAGAATATATTCTTTTAATAAAATTTTGGGGGAGAAAGCACAAGATGTGCTCTCTAATTTATCTGAACGTTTAGAAATTGATACGTCTCCTGAAAATGAAAATACTCCAGAATTTGATAGTGAATTTGAACTTCAAAACAATGAAGATTCGTATCAACCATTAATTTCTATTTTTGAAGATTCATCTCGCCAAGATGAAGTTTTTGATGAATTGCGGGCTGTTTGTCAGACGATTTTAGATTCAGCGAAAACCGCCAAAGAGGGTAAAAGCGCTCTTAGTGCAGTTCAAGATGCACACACTCGTTTGTTAGAAGTTGACCTTACCAAGGCAGATTCTAATACTTATAAAGGTATAGATCGGCAACTTCAGGAAATTTTAAATAAAGCAGCTGAACTTAGAGAAAAACTTAAAGAATATCTTAAAAGTATTATAGTATAGGGGTTTTTTGTGAATGTTAATACTTATTCTATAATAATAGAATATGATGAAGATAATCGATTTGGTAAAATCACTTTAGAGGCTGTTTCTTCCGCTCCAATTTGGGATCGTATATTACAAGTTATAATAAATTCAAAGTTTGATTATTTAATTTTTGGTAATACAATTCAATTAAATTGGCCTTGCCTTTTGGATATCTTTAGAGAATTTCTACCACAACAGCGTATTTTAAATTTTAAATTTCGTTCAGCTAATCCTCAAACAAATAACAAATTAAATACATTTATTTCAGATTATAAGAATGTACAACTATGTAAAGAAAATCTAACATTTAATATTACTGATATTGAAATCAAAAATCGCCTGCAAGAGCTGGGTTTTACTAAACGGATATTGACAGACTTCCAAATCCGTGATTTGCAAAAACTATTATCGTTACAAAATGGTGCTAATTTTTCTGTTCCTGGTGCTGGTAAAACAAGTGTTACCTTTGCGCTTCATATCCTCACAAAAAATATTGATAGTCATCTTTTAGTTATAGGTCCGAAGTCTTCTTTTACTGCATGGTATGAAGTTGTTACTGAGTGTATGGCTGATGACGCACCATTTAATGGTGCAGAGTCATTTCTTCAACTTTCTGGTTTAAATGCTGAGAATGTAGAAAAAAAACTTACATCCGGGTCACACCGTTTTATAATTAACTATGATGCCTTAATACAAATACCTGAGATTATTTCTAATTATCTTGTTCGCAATAAGGTTCACTTAGTACTTGATGAATCTCACAGAATGAAAGCAGGTCAAAGATCGCAGAGGGGTTCGTTTTTGTTGAGTGTTTCTCCGTTTCCAGTACGTCGTGATATTTTATCAGGAACACCAATGCCTCAACAACCTTCAGATTTACAATCTCAACTTGATTTTTTATGGCCCGGTTCAGGTTTGGGTAATGAGATTGAACGTGGGAAATCTCCTCGGGATGTTTTAGGTCAGTTATATGTTCGAACAACAAAAACAGAATTAGGATTACCTAAACCTAAACGACATTTTATTCAGGTTGAGATGGCTCCTGGCCAACTTGCTTTATATAGTGTTGTTCGTGACGAATCTCTTCGCCAATTTAGCAATCTAAGGTTA
Organism: Spirochaetae bacterium HGW-Spirochaetae-5; assembly: GCA_002839285.1. GTDB lineage: Bacteria > Spirochaetota > UBA4802 > UBA4802 > UBA5550 > WRGT01. Next base: position 27,694 of record PGXT01000078.1, read on the forward strand.
AGTAATAATGTTGATTTATTATCTGCGAAGAAATGTGTTATGCGTCTACTTCAGTTGTCCTCAAATCCAGTTTTGGCACTTCGCTCAATCGTTCAAGATTCTATTGGTTTGGATGGTGGTATAATAGATGCTGTCATAAGGGAAGGTAGTTCCCTTAAAATGCGGAAAGTTGAAGAATTAGCGCGTGATCTTGCTAAGGTTAACAAAAAAACAGTTATTTGGACAATTTTCACAGATACTATATATCAAATGGAATTATTATTGGCTGATTTAAATCCTGTTTCGCTTTTTGGTGCAATTCCGAGTGGTGATTCTTCAGATATTAATACTCGAGAAGGTAGGATTAGACGTTTTCATGAAGATGATAATTGCATGGTTATGTTGGCTAATCCAGCAGCAGCAGGTGAAGGTATTAGTTTACATAAAGTTTGTCATAACGCTATTTATATAGATCGTAGTTATGTTACAACTCATTATTTACAATCTATAGATCGTATTCACAGACTTGGTCTTCCCAAAGATACAGAGACTAATATTTATATTTATCAAACAATGGCACCTAGAGGTATGGGGTGTATTGATCATTCGGTAAGTAGAAGGTTAGCTCAAAAATTACGTTCTCTTCAAATATTATTAGATGATCCAGATTTACATGAGATTACCTTAGATGAAGAAAATGCAGATGATCCAATAGATTATGATATAGAACCTCAAGATATTGTGGATTTGATCAATCAATTAGAGGGTAAGAATATTATAGATGATTTCGAAATTGAATGATATATATTCACATAGTTTTTTTAAAATGAGTGTGATTAATGCTGTGATTAATATTCGTCGTTTTGCTATTGAATTTCCTTCAGTTGAACAAGAATTAATTGTTAGTTCAATAAAAAAAATAAATTCTGATTATGCTTCTTTAGATTATTGTTTAGGTGAAAAATTAAATATATTTTTGCCTAAGGATATTTTATTTGATAATTATAAAGATGATATTCGTTCTACTTTATTTTTTTTACTTATTCAGATTAATCCATGGTGGTTAAAGGCAGTTCCTTTCGGTAGACGCAGGATTTTATCTTTAATAAATGATGATGAGTTACAATGTTTATCTTCAGCAGATTTATTTGATGATCCTCCAAGTGAGGAGATTGTTGTTTGGTGGGATAAATTATCCGAATATGCGCGTTCATTTTCTAATAACTCACTTCTTATTCAGGGTAGGAAAGCTGAAAAATTATCTTTAGCATATGAGCATTTGAGGTTGAAATCTCTTGGCATTAGTATTGCTCCCCAATGGGTTGCAATTGAGGATAATACTTTAGGTTATGATATCATTTCATACAATAAAGGTATTTCTCAACCGATTAATCAATTTATTGAAGTTAAATCTTCAAGTCAGTTCCCTTTAAAAATTATTATTTCTCGGAATGAGTGGAACGTTGCATTAAAATATGCTGATTTATATTTATTTCATATTTGGGATATTCATACATCAAATTTGCAAATAAAAACTGTTGATGAAATGAAAAATCATATTCCTAATAATATAGGTAATGGATGTTGGCAATCTGTTGAAATAATTATTTAAATATTATGATTCATTGGTTAAACATATTAAGATAAAATATTTTTGAAAATTTTTTTAAAAGAACAATGTGTTTTTCCCTGATTCTTCGACTTTTTTTAATACTTTCTTCTATGATATGCTCAAAAAAATAGTGTCATTGAGACTATTCCAGATTATATATTATTAATGTGACATAAAAAAAGTGGTTGATTAATAAAATAGTCTATTTTAACCTACATATTAATCCTGAAAAGCTCTTAATCGGTGTTTTTTGGGAATATAGACAAAATGTGAATATGATAAAGCCTTAAAAATACAAAACCTGAAGCTGGTAACTTCAGGTCAGTATTACGGGTGTTAGCCCGAATTGACGTTAAAATGTTAATTAGTATATGCTTCTAAAGCACTACTTCTGTCAATTCGAAAACACCCAAAAATATTAAAAAATTATAAAAAAATGGGTGTCAAGCTATGCAAAAATCTATCTCCAACAATCGGTCATATGATCAAGTAAGGGCGAATAATCATTCGCCCTATTCACACATAACACCAACCCCCGGCATCAAGTAAGTACAAGGCACACTTACAGTGATCCGCATTAGTCGTGGAATCATCAAGCTCGCCCGCGGTCAGGGGAGTAATCTGGAGGACTATCGATACTACTGTATCGCACGTCACCACTATGCTCTCCGCTCAGGGATCTTCTCGCTCGATGAATTCTGCGATTTATTACATTCAGAATACGAATATGCGTCACTGCACCGGAAACCGGGCAACGACCGGACACGTTTCAAGCAGCGTCTGGTCAAAATCATTCAAAAATCAATGCTCTTTGCAGAGCTTCTCGACGGCCGCTACAAGGCCAATTCAGAAAAAGGCTTACTTTCCAGGTTCAACAAGGGTCACAATAAGTCCATGTGGTACCAGTTGCCTGATAAAAAAATATTAACATCAAAAAAGGAGTTCTTCGACTTCTGCGTAGGCTCATTACTTGCGGGTGGTCGGTTCCAGGCTAATAAAAACATTGCAGAGCAGTGCGGTGTATCGGTCCGGAGGATTCAATTTGCCACATCCCGCAACAGCAAAAACAAAACATTTATCAAACGTTACAATTTCTTAGAGGATTTCTCCGGCACTTCAAAAGATGTCGAGAAATTTCGCGCGATTCTT
>PGXT01000079.1 GCA_002839285.1 Spirochaetae bacterium HGW-Spirochaetae-5
TAATTCGACCCCGCATATGTATCTCCGGGATCAACTGTTGTCACTGTTACACTATTTAGGCCAATATCAACTATTCCGTAATTCCTTGGCACATTAGCTGAATTAACAGTGTTGGGATCGTCAGACGTAGCTGTTGCAAATATATTATTTCCTAAAGTATAGGCCATTTCACCAACCACGCCAGCTGTCGGTGTATATGTAAAAGTAGCCGTAAAATTCCCGGGAGCACCGGCGATAACACAAGCAGCACTGGCATTATTATCACCAGTAACTGTTACGGTGCCGGGAGCATTTGGATCAACAGAAAGTGTAATATTTGGTGAACCTGGAATTGTAAGAGTAACATCATCAATACCAGAAAAAGCAACTTCCCCTGTAGTTACAGTTACAACAAATACATAAGGATTTCCGGTTTTATAATAATTTGATCCGGCAAAAGGTGTACCACTATCAGCAGAAGTGACCACAACAGTTGTTATAGCCGCCCGCAGCTCCCCCGCACTCAAAACCACCAGCATCGCAGCAAAAACATATATGTAAAATTTAAATCTCAAAATAATTCACCTTAATTGGGCATATTTGCTCATTATAAGTATAATAAACTGAAATTTAAAAGTCAATTTAAATATTTTATTTTGCTGATCAAAACTCTTTTTATAAACATCATTTCAGATCCGTTTTACCTTAAAAATAGTATAAAATTACAGTGTTTATTCCTTAACTTTTATTAAGAAAAAAAAGCTCTATTATCCCCGCCGCCTCTGAAGGCGGCGGGGATATATAATTTTTATTTTTTACACTAAAAATTATATTTAGGAATAGTTACTGATAAAATTACGATAATAATCTCAAAAACAGTCACAAAGTAAACAATCCCCCCATTACCCGCCGCCATTAAAAATGGTGTAAATTTATAAAATTCCGGGATAAAGAACTTACATTGATAAAATTACTGAATAAACTGAATTATATAACCGGAAATCAATCCAAAACAGGGTGCAATATCAGATACAAACCGTGGACAAAAACGGGGGAATTACTGTAGTTCATCATTAAAATAATAATTCTGCCATAAAAATTTAACCGGAATATACATACACAGCTGAAATCATCAAATCTCCGGCATAAAAAAAGGACAGGAATAAAACTTAAACCTGCCCCATTTTTGTATACTCTCATATTATTAAAAATTTCAATATCGCATTATTAACAAAAAGACTTTAAAAAATCACTCCGCTATCCCTTTTTCAATCCGGAGAGGAGCGGCCTTCTTCTGCTTCTTAACCTCAGCAGTCTCCACAGAGACAACTCTCCCCGACTCCCTCTTCAGCGCCTTCAGATACGCCCTGTAGTAGTCGTAATCCAGTTCACCGTTATCAATCGCTTCAAGAATGGCACATCCCGGTTCATTCTGATGACGGCAGTCGTTGAACCTGCACTGGTCAGCTATGGCGATTATATCACCGAAATCCTCGCTCTCCTCAGAATCATGATTACCGTTCAGAATCCGGGAATCCCCCGGGAGAGGCGCGCTATAAAGAATTGCCGATGAGGGGAGGAGATGGAGCACCTCCATACCCGATCCGACTTCATCAGCTGAATCTGCCGAAACTTCACCATCGGTAAGATAGCTTATTATTGCGGAAACATCATGGGGATTAACACCTGTTACAGCATAGGTCTTCCGGGGGGTCAGAGCCTCATTCAGTTTTGACAAGGCGGATTTATCTATCGAGTCGATAAAAATTACAGGCGCATCACCTGCAGCTTCTGCAAAATTATCTTTTACATTTTTACCGGAAGTATCGCCATAGCATAGAAAAACCGGCTCGGCTCCCCATTCACGGCTCACTTCTGCGAGATTTTCAACAATAGAGACTGCAATATCTTCGGAAGCAGGGAGAGCCGCCAGAATATAATCCACGTTGGCCGCGGCGGGGATCAGCTCCTCCGGATCATCCCCGTCGGGAAGGGTCAGAAAAGATCTTCTGGGGAGAAGATCATAAATTGAATATCCCGAATCGCTGTCATCTGAAATAACCAGCACCCAGTCCCCGGGAACCGGGAGTTCACTGTCTGAAGATGTGGAATAGAATAGCCTTTCGGAAATCCTGGCGTCAATCACTCCATCTTCGCATACTATTTTGTAAATCTCTGAATTACCTACAACCCTTCCGATTGTTAAATGCATATTTAAAGATTTATACTGATCATCAAACCATGAATCCCAGCCGTAATCTTCGAGAATCATCTGAATATCTCCTGTTTATTCTTCTTTTATTAATTTTAAAAATCACGAGTCACCTTAATAACGTGTTGCTGTCCTCTTTAATCCTCTCCAGTATCCCCGGGATATCCCTGAAATCATGTACTATATATTTCTCACCCTCTATCTCATCCACACCGGCATGACCGAAGGCGCAGCCGATGAAGGGGATTCCGTTTTCTTTTGCCGCTGCAAGATCGGTATATCTATCGCCTATCATTACCAGTTCTCTATCGGGGTTGAGTTTAATATAACTGCCGATAATATCAGTTTTATTTTTTATTGTCCCTTCAGGATAGATAAACGGTTCGGAAAAATATTTTTTAAGATCATATGTTTCCAGTATAGCCTCAACATAGGCTCGGGCTCCATTTGATGCTACCAGCATCTTATATTTCATTGAGTTCAAAGTTTTTATCGTCTCATCAACTCCATCGATAAGACTCCCCTTCTTCTCCTTTATCATCTTCACAAGATTTACAGTACAGAGAACGGCAAGTTCGTTTCTTTTATGAATCTCAAGTGCGGGGAATAGCATCATAAAGATTTCACCGAGAGGGTAACCCAGTGTTACGGTTATCTCCTCCCTTGTGGGGACATGAATTGAACTGTCTTCTCCCGACTCGACAAAAGTCTCAATTCCAAGTCTAAACGACTCCTCTAAAATATCGCCAGCATCATAAATAGTGCCGTCGATATCAAAGGCCAGAAAAATTCCATTATTCATTATAATCCTTTTACTTCACTGCAGGGTTAATAAGGTAAGCACCTTTTATCCCCTGTTTTAAAATATTGTTTTTTTATCCTGTCTTTATGCTGCTTTACGGCAGCATTTTTTTAAGACACAGCGCTTCGCATTGTGCCTGAGGATAAGGGAGGACGGGGCGTTGTCCCCGTAACCCCTTATCCTCAGCGTATGTGAAGCATACGCACCACTGAAAATATTCTGCAACATATGATATAAATATCATAAAATTGAATAAAAATCAATCCGATGTTAATGTGTCAAATAAAATTTACCATAAAAATCCGGTAAATGGGGTAGCAAATTATTTATACAAAATCCCTTTTATTTAATTGACTCCATTGATACTTTATTATTCCTAAAAGAGACCATGATCTCACAGGCACCGCTCAGAGATATAAGTATACCGGGAGTTATGATGAAATACTGGAATAAAACACTTAAAAGTATGAATGAATTTATCCCCGAAGAACAGCCTGCGGATAATGAAGACTTTATAAAGCTGAATACAAATGAGAACCCCTTCCCCCCATTTGAAAGCGTTATGAAAGCCATAGCGGGGAATCTTAACGGGGGATTAAAACATTATCCCGATCCGGAAGCTGTTAAGCTTCGTGAAATCTTTGCGGAACAGAATGAGATCAAGACTGAGAATATATTTGCTGGAAACGGTTCATATGAAATCCTGACAATGCTCTTCCGCGGATTTATTGAAAGCACCGGTACAGCGGCACTCCCGTACCCGTCCAATACTCTTTACCATACAGCGGCTCAATCGGCCGGAATAAAGTTTGAAAAAATAAACTCCGGTCCTGATCTCACCATAGACCTGGATAAATTTACTGCCGGTGCCTACAGCATGGTAGTTATTGCCAATCCCGATAATCCAACAGGGACTTTTATCCCGGCTGATAAAATAAGGGAATTCCTTAAAGTCTTCAAAGGGCTTCTGGTAGTTGATGAAGCTTATATCGATTTTTATGGCGGCTCTGCAATTCACCTGATTAAGGAGTTCGACAATATTATTATCATCCGTTCATTTTCAGAATCATATTCTCTTGCAGGATTAAGAGTTGCCATTGCGGCGGCGAACGAGGAGCTGATTAAGGGTCTATTCAAGCTGAACGGTTCAAACAATATCAATACCCTTGCCCAGGCTGGAGCATCGGCGGCTCTTCTCGATACAAAGAGTTTCAACTATAATATTGGTATGCTGAGAAGCAATAAGGAATATCTCGAAGAGAGATTAAGCGGCACCGGATTTGAAATTATCCCTTCGAAGGCGAATTTTATTTTTACAAAACATCCCGATATACCGTCATCGGAGCTTTACGGAAAACTTAAAGAGCATAAAATTCTTGTTAAGTTTTCCGATGCCCCTATACAGTCCGGCTATATAAGAATAAGCATAGGGACAATGATGGATATAAAAAAACTCTGCACTGCAGTTGAATCTATATTGGCAGAAGTATAATTTTACCGATAGTATTGGTAATTGTACTTCTCTGATACATCTCATTAAGGGTGATCTTCGAATCATAAAAAAGACGGAGGTCATCTTTTTTTATCCAGATATTCACCTGCTGTCCGCTGCCGTTTTCAAACCATTTGAACCCGATTACAATGCCGAAGACCTCCTCCTCACTGAATAAGGCTTTATATTTAAACATTAAGTCGACTATTCCGCTTACGTTCTCTTTTATAAGCTTAACAGAAAATCTTCCGTAATCGAGACTCCCCTCTTTTTCAATATTTATATCAACGCCGAGAAAAAGCCTGTCGGTTCGGGCCGATTTTTTATCGTAATAAAAACCGATGCTCTCTTTTGATATTTCCAGATCCTGCCCCTCTATAATCTCCCCGGCCATGGAGAGAAGAGACTTTTCATGCTTGTTCTGATAATACCCTCCGTTTGTGGAGTAGCTTCTTATATTAACAAGAAGATCGGTATACTTTTTTATATCGACATTCTTAACAACATCGGCGTTTCCGTTCTCTGTAAACAACGGTTTTATGTCACCCTTAGCGGAATCATCAACAGCCTGACCGGTGGCGCAGGCAGCAGCATTGATAAGCAGTATAAACATTATTACTCTGACTCTGCCGGAAAACTCTTTATAATAAATCATAATTTATCCCTTTCTTCTATGGATTTTCAAAATTTCACACCAGATCTCACAGCCCCCTAAATCCCCCGGCGGGGGACTTTAAGATCGTATTCAAAACTTGTTACTTAAAAGCCATTCCTTTTGACCAACTTCTTCTTTTAAGTCCCCCTCCGGGGGATTCAGGGGGCCTTTATAATATTCCCGCCCCATCCGCCCTGTCGGGCACCTTCCCCATGGTGAGATTGGGAAGGCTTTTTTTATATAGAACGGCTACATCTTTAAAAATTCGAAATATGCCTGAATCTCCTTAGGATAATTCCCTGATGCATCCTGATATTTTTTAAATCTTCTTTCATAGGCGGCATAGTCTCTTGCCTGAATATTTTTATATCTGTTGGCGTACTTGCTGAAAGCAGGCATATTTTCAAGATGGTCACGGATCTCCTTCTTAAACGGTATGTGTTTAAAGAACATCTCCCTCACCACTGTGTTGAGCTTCATAATTCCTTCACGCTCGTACTCTATCCATAGCATGTAATCATCGGCAAATCTGTCACGGTTTGTCCTAAGGCTTTTGAATCGCAGATTAATTTTCTCCTTCATTTCGGGAGAGAGTTTGGAATTCTTTTTAAAATTGTTTACATAGTCAAAGTATTCTCCCGTGACTCCCCCTTCGATCGGATCGGCCCACATGGCGCCTTTAATATTTTTAGTAAGCTCCCACCTGAAACAGGCGAAAGCATGAGTAAGGCTCTTCTCCAGATCTCCGTTAAAAAGTATAGGGATCATAAACCGCCCCATTGACCTTTTATTATTCCCGGAAAGCTCCTGCCACAATAAAGTCTTTGTACCGAATGTGGGCACAAGGACAAGATACGGGAAAATCTCCTCCTGAATAATCTCTCTTGACTGATCGAGCCTTAAAACTGTCTCCCTGTAGAATAACGAAAAGTCTATATCTATAAGTTTTTTCGCAATGGCATTAAGTCTGCTTTTTGAAACATACATATTTTTAAGGCTCCCCTTTGCTATATCAGATGTGAGTATGGGGAATGCCGTTACTGTGGAACCGGAACAGACAGCGGCTGTGGTCTTCAATCTCTGCGATATTTCGTGAAGAGTTTTCTGAATATTAAGGTCATCGTTATTGCCTGAAGATTGAGGATCCCTCTTTTTCTGAGACTTGTCCATCTCCCGGAGAAAAGCTTCATAGGTCAGTCCCATCTCGGTAATACTCGGTTCTTCGGCGCCGGAATATATTTTAGATAGAAATTCATATTCTAGAACTACCGGTATTTCAGTCTCGCGCTCTCTTATCCGGGCAAGGTCGTTGAGCTCCACCAGATGTTCAGGGAGAAGAAGCTGGTCATCAAGAAAACCGAAGGTGAGCATAAGCTTGGCAGCTTTCGGAACTGAGGATTCGCTTTTGGAGCGGACAAATACCTGCTGATAAAGATCCCAGTAGAGCTGGGCAATATGGCGTCTCATTTTTCTTGCGTCAGATTCGGCGCTTGCTGAGCTGCTTATAGTTTTATAATCATTAAGGAGTTTGAGCATCCTGTTCTGGAACTCTTTCTCTATCATGGAAAATTCAAAAATCTGGAAGATTGACTTCTGCAGACCGGTACTTACAACATTAGGAGCAGAGATATCACTTGATGACGCTTCCGCAGGACCGGTATCTTCCGCAGGTTTTTCATCCTTTCTCACCTCTGAAACACTTAAAGCCCCGGCAAGCTCGCTGTAGCCGGAGAATGATGCAAGACGCTTACCTGCCGCCTCAAAATACATAAGATCCAGTTTGGCGTTTATCTTCAACATATTAGCAAAGAAGTCGGGAGAGATGCGGCCGGTTGAATTCCAGTCTTTTATACCGTTCTGCTTTGAAAAATACCCGGCCCAGCTTTCGGAACTGCCGAAAAGAACCTTCGCTTTCTGACCGGCCCGGTCCATGACATCATGTATGTTATCAAGTATTCCGTTTATGGCCGATGCTACTGATGAAAATATTGAAACGGCAATTTCGGGATCATTTTTAATCATCCCTGCCATAATCTGCGGTTCAAGTTTAAGAATTTTTTTTATAAGCTCGATATAATCGTTCCCGATTACCTCTTTAATCAATTTGTCGGTATATGACTTCTTCAGAAGAGTGCTTTTGTCTTCAATGATAAAATCCGCTCCAACAACATCGGGAAATTTTCCTTTATTAAAACTGAAAACAGAATAAAGATCTTCACTCTTTTTGTTAAAAAGTGCCGGGCCGTTTCCTGTTGAAAAATCATGATATAATAGAAGAAGATTATCCTCAACCTGACTAAGGCGGGTGTACAGACTCACTGTTTTCTTCAATTGGGTCTGTGAAATCATATAATTATTAAAAATCTGCCTGAGCATATTTATAGCGCCGTTAATATCTTTCAGAGCAACCCCTTTAAATCCCCCCTGGGAAATGGGATATTCAACAATTACCGAATCGGTAACAGCTCTTGCTGATTTTCCATACTGCGAAACAAGAAGCCCTGAAAAACCGATGAGCATCGCTTTCCCTTTAAAGCTGCAGACTCTTACAGATTTATCGATTATAATATCACTATCGAGTCCCATAAACTCTTCGGGAGCGGATAATATCTCAATTTCCCCCTCCTGAAGCATATACAGTTTTACAGGATTTTCACCCTGAAGGAAAAGGATTTCACCTTTTTTTAAAGTTCTGTTATCAGGCATTACGTTCTCCAGGAATAATTTGCCCCGCGGGGGCCCGTCGGCTATAAAATATAAAAAATTACCTTATTATATAATCGGTAAGAAAGCTTTTACAATAAAAAAAATAAAAAAAATTCGTTATTTATTCCTTAATTATTGAAATCAAATAAATAATGAATTATCCCCGCCGCCGAACTAATCACCCTTATCAACAGGGCCCCCTAAATCCCCCGGAGGGGGACTTCACAATTATCATCAGAATTTTTTTTAAAAAATCAATTAGTATTTATTAGCTTCTTTTTACAAGTCCCCTTCCGGGGGATTTAGGGGGCTGTTCAAAAATATATTCAGGAATTATTACTGATTTTTTATTTTATCCATATATTCATTCCATTCGGTGGGGAGCATATATTTTTTCTTATTATTGCACTCTTTACAGGCGGGGACAATATTCATCTTTTCGGATAACCCTCCCCTTGATAGCGGAATTTTGTGATCCATTGTCAGCTCGGAGGGTTTAAATATACCTCCGCAGTAGTAGCATTCCCCCGTTGAAATTTTCGTTTTCCACCAGGGGGTTTCACGAAGTTCGCGGGCTTTGCTCTTCTCCCGGCTCAGCAGATCATCGGAATCCCCGGCAATCATGGACTGCCTAAGGCTCCCGCGACGCTCTTTTTTTCTGTTTATGTCTCTGTCTTTATAACCCATCTTTTACCCGGATTTATTGTTATCATAAAACTCAAAATCCCCCCGTTTCGCTCCGCTCAACATCCCCCTTTGTTAAAGGAGGTTTTAAGACACTTTAAGTCAAAACCCTCTTTATCAAAGAGGGTGGCCGCCAGGCCGGGAGATTTGGAATTTCTTAATCGGCCTATTCTATATTAAACTTTCCGTTCTACTAATCTGTTTTCTACTCAAATTTCTCTTTCTCTACAAGCCTGTATCCATTTATAAATGCCAGGCCGTCCATGCGCTTTTTGTTTTCCGGCTGAATTTCCAGTATTTCAAGTATTCCGCTGCCGGTTCCGGCAAGGAGGCGTTTTTTGTGATATTTAAGAAGCTCGCCTGGCATAAGTTCAATCTCTTCATCTTTAAACGGGAGTGTTTTCCATATCTTGATATTCATCCCTCTGAAAGTGGTCCATGCGGCAGGCTTTGGATTAAGTCCCCGCACAAGATTGTGTATGTCAGAGGAATCTCTATTCCATATTATATGTGCCGTCTCTCTATCGATCTTTGCGCAATGGGTTGCCCTGCCGTGGTCCTGATGGATTAGTTTGTCTCTACCGCTGGATAGAATCTCCATGGACTGAAGGACAAGCTCCTCGCCGATTGGCATTACAAGCTCGTAGAGTTCACCTGTTGTAATTGTATTGCTGAGCTGAATCTTCTCCTGAAGCACTATGTCTCCGGCATCGAGCTGTTCATTGATCATCTGAACAGTTACGCCTGTTTCGCTCTCTCCGTTGATGACAGCCCACTCAACAGGGGCAGCGCCGCGGTAAAGAGGGAGAAGAGACGGATGAAGATTAATTGTACCATATTGAGGTAGATCAAAAATTGCACGCGGGATAAGCTTCCCGTATGCGACTACTACAAAGATGTCGGCATTATATGTTTTAAGCTCTTCAAGGAATTCGGGATTTTTCAAACTCTTCGGCTGCAGTACAGGTATATCCTCGCAGGCCGCAAGCTCCTTGGATGAACAGTGGTGAATCTGCATGTTCCGTCCGCACCTCTTGTCCTCAGGCGCTACAAGAAATACAACATCATGTTCCCTGCATAATCTCTTAAGTATGTGAGATGCAATGTCCGGTGTTCCGAAAAATCCTACTTTCATATTACCACAATTTTCCTGATTTAAGCCCACCGACCGGGGGTTTGGGGGGCCAAAAAGGCCGCAGTACAAATCAAAACCATCGAGCCGGAGTTAAGGAGCTTCTATTTCTTATTCAGTTTCTTAATCTTTTTAAGCTCTGCCCTGAATTCATCTCTTATGTACTTTTCTATTCTATCAATAAAAAGAATTCCATCAAGATGATCCACCTCGTGCTGCAATACTCTTGCCATTAAACCTGAAGCTTCCAGAGTCACCTCACTCCCTTTTACAGAGATTCCCTTTACAAGAATCTCCGCGGGACGGACCACATCGGCAAGAAGACGGGGAACAGAGAGACACCCCTCCTCATATGGCTCAAGATTATCGGAGACTTCAATTATTTCAGGATTGATCAGGGCGAGTTTACCATTTACCTCTTCACCTGTATCAATAACAATAACACGTTTACCCACATCTATCTGTGGTGCGGCAAGACCGATCCCCCGCTCTTTATACATTATATCAAACATCTCGTTAACGAGAGCGGCGATCTCACCGTCGACATTTTCGACCCGTTCCGCCACTGACGCCAGAGTTTCATTTCCGTAATAAACCAGACTATGAGACATGACTAACCTCAACTAATTAAAATTTGAATCTTTTTCAAGACCTCTCTCTGCTCTGAGTAGATCCTCCTCTGTGTCCACCTCGTACCAGCCGAAACCGGAAAGGTCACAGATCTTCGGAGAGTTTGTTCCATCTTCAGCCATATACTGAAGAACATTCTCCACAACGGCTTTTTCACCGATTCGCTCTATTGTCTTCTCTACAGAATCCCTGTAGTACTTTTCGCATTTTTTATCAACATAAGTCATTCCAATATAGCCGCAGTCGAAATCCTCCAGCTGCTTGCTTATTAATTGAATCTTTATCTTATCGTCACGGAGTTTGACCTTCATGTCGTCATGACTTAAACTCCGGTCGAAGTCGCACATTCCGGTTATTCCGGACATTGACTCCTTCATCTTCTGAAACATTACCGGCGGATATATATGATCCACATTTGTTATAAGAAATGAATCGTCACTGAACTCATTAAGGGCTGTAACCAATGTGTAAATATTACCTTTGAGATAATTTTTATTCTCGATTACTCTTACATTTTTGATATTACGCGCGGCAATATGGTCCCGGAGATCTTCGTAACAGAAACCTCCCACGACAATAATCTCGTCGAAAAAATCCTTATCGAGAAAATCGAGAAGATAATCGATAAGCTTTCTACCCCTTACCGGAACCATACCTTTGGTTCTGGCCTTTGTTATTTCACCCAGTCGGCTCCCTGTTCCTGCTGCAAGTACTATAGCTTTCATATGTATAATAGTTCCTTTATATTTTCAATAGTTACAATATCATCGCGTATTTTAAGAAAATCGCTTCTCTTGAAAGTACCGCAAATCCCGACAAAATTCAAGCCGTAATCGAAAGCTTTTTCCGCGTCTTTAAGAGAATCACCGACAAATGTAATTTCCTCTTTTTCCAGATTGAACTTCTCCCTTACAAAATCGAAGTGTGCCGGTCCCTTTTCAAAACCCTCTCTGAAACCGAGAATTATGTCGAAATCAAGTTTTTCCTCTGCAACAAACCTGTCAATAAGTTCCTGAAAATTATTCGAAGCAATACCTGCAATACATCCCTGAGCGCGGAGCATATTTATCGTCTCCTTTACTTCAGTTGTAAAGTATGAGTTAAAAAAACCTTCAATCTTGGTCTCTTCAAATATTCTTGCTTTCTCTTTATTATTCGGATCGCCGGGGGTTATAATCTCCAGCTGCTGGAAGAATGGATTTCCTGAAGTTTCAAGATACCTCTCCCGCGCTTTATCGAAGGAGATTTCGGGATTAAACTGATGAATTACCCTTGCGGCAATATCTGCAAAACCGGACATGGTGTCCACAAGAGTCCCGTCAAAATCAAAAAGATACGCCTTAGTTTGTGCCATAATTAACTTAAATGCCCCTGGGTATAGGCGCCGGGGAGAAAATTCATCTTTATTCAGTACAAATAATGAAATAAAATGCACAATCAGTATAAAAAAATAAAAGATCCCGTCAAGTATAAACTTTTCAGAACTCACCCCCCGCCCCCCTCTCTTTAGAAAGAAATAGAGGGGGAGATTAAAACAGAAAACTTATTCGGTCAAAGCTCTAAAACGAATAATCAACGGCCTTTGTTGATTCAGCTGCTGCTTTGATTTTGGCAACGACAGCCTGATGGACCGGATGAACCTGGTACCGCTGAAGTGCGTCGAGGTCATCAAATGCCGATATAAGAGCAAAATCAAATGATCGTTCCGAGTGTATCAGATCCCTTCCGCATTCAAACTCCTTTATTTCGGAGATACTGGCTTTAAGCGCGTTAAGATCTCTTTCAATTTCTGAAATTACATCTTCCGGCGTTCCCGGTTTAAAATTTATAAATACGATGTGTCTTATCATTACGAAAAGAAAAAAAGTCTTAAATAATCCGGCCCCATAACTCCCCGACTATAGCGGTGAACGAATGAATTAGTACAATTAGCCCTTCGACTCCGCTCAGGGAACAAAAATTAACGTTTGCTGAGCGGAGCCGAAGCCTGAAGTCAGTACTATTTCAATCGAAAATAACTGCTATAGCAGTTTACAAAATGATTAGAACAGTGTCATTGCAAACGGAGTGAAGCAATCTGTTTTGGAACATTTTTAATTATATAAAACAGATAATTTACAAAATAGACTGCCACGGCATTTCATGCCTCGCAGTGACGATGTACTGATTCAATCGTAAAATATCCTGATAGTATAATATACTATCAGGATAAACATTTTTTTTCTTGTAAAATTTTTCATTATACTTAATATAATATCGTAATAATGTAATATTTACAAAAAAAAACCTGCACATGATGTTTTTACTATAATTTTTACGGCAGACTCAAGTTATAATCTTAAACAGCACTTATATTTATTCAGGAGAATAAAATGAAGAAGTATGTATTCGCCGCTGCAATTATCCTTTTTTCAACATCACTTTTTTCAATTGAGGTAAGACCGAAACTGTCAGTCAGATTAAGTCTATAGGATACAGATTATCCTATCAGGTTAAAAACGGGAAACCTGAAACGCCATACAGATTTCACTTGAAATATTCGATAATCCGCGCGCTTTCCGTATCTGACAATGACAGGTTTTCCGCCGATATTCTCTTTATCGACAAAGACGCGCGTGTTGACCATATCAGAAATGTAAGAAGAATAATCTCGGCCTATCTTGAGGGGATGTACGGATATACAGAGAGAGAGGCCGATGCGGTTGCACTATACACCACGTACTACAATGCGGTTTACCGGGGGAATCTTGATTACTTCTCTTCGACATATTCACCGGTTGTAATGAAATATCTTACAAAGCAGAATGCCGGAATTTCGACTCTCTGGAGCGACTGGCCCGGGAAGACAGCTGTTATCATCCCTCTCACTGAAGAGAATAAACGCGGAGAGATCGGAAGTATCGATCCATTTATCATCTCGGATGATAATGTAAAAAGAGAAGTCCGCAAAGAGAGAGGAAATAAAAAAATCACTGAAGAGCTGATAACTCTTAAAGAGAAAGAGATTGATAAAGATAAGAAAGAGATAACTGAAGATAAAAAGAAGATCGAAGAGAAGAGAAAAGAGACAGAAGAAGAGAAGAAAAAAATTGAAGAAAAAAAAGTCGAAACTGAAAAGAAAAAAGAAGAGATAAAGAAAGAGAAGGAAGAGACCTCTAAAATTGCAGACCCGGAGACACGGAAAGCAAAAGAGGATGAGATAAAGAAAAAAGAGGAAGAAGTTAAAAAAGAGGAGAAAAAGATTACCGAAGAAGAGAAGAATATTGTAAAAAAAGAAGAACAGATCAAAAAAGAGGAAACGGTAGTCGAGAAAAAAGAAGAGGAAGTAAAAAAGAAAGAGGAAGATGTAAAGAAAGATAAGACTGATGTTAAAGAAGACGAAAAAGAGAAGACACCTGAAGATAAAAAAGATGAAAAAGAGAAAGAGACCGTAACAGATAAAGCGACAGAAGAGGCCCTGAAGAAGAAAGAGGAAGTTCTGATTGAAAAAGAGAAGGAACTGGACAAACGTGAAGATCAGCTGAAGGACAAAAATGCCAGCGAAGGTGTATTTGCCCTTAAAATATATTATCTGGAAGTGAAGGAGTATCTTGAGGGTGGTCATTACAACAACACCATGTACATGATCAATACCACAACAAAAAAGATCGATTTCAAATCACCCGTAACAAACATATGCGGCAGAAGATACGATGTATTCTCCGGCGGGGTAATAGTTATTACACATGTGGGGGATCACAAAGCCGGACACCGGTTAATGATGCTCGACAGGGAATCACTGAAAGAGACAAAGAGCGGAACAGACAATATTTTCTGGAGAAGCTTCATAGAGATAAAAGATAACAATATATACGCCATAATAAAAGACCAGGAAAACTATTATCTCGGAAAGTTCGACACCGAATTGAAACTGGTTGCAAAATCGAAAGAGAAGATAAACTCAAATACATTCATAACATTCTTTGAAAAATCAATCTACATCAACAGAGAGGATAAGACAATAGTAATACTGAAGATGGATGACCTGACACTGACGGATGTAATAAAGCCGTAAATATTCACAAATGAAAATACAGTTAACCCCGGATAGTTGAGACTCTGCTGCCCGGGGTTTTCTTTTCAAGAAAGAGTGTTAATCCTTAGAGAATATTATACCAGAACTCTGAAACTTACGAGACAAATTGAAGATTACCGGAAGTGATCTGTATCATTGAGCGAGCACGACTTTCGCATGCCGGCAATGAACAGGATGTTCAAAAAATGCCGGCCTTGAAAATAATTTTTCAATACGACCTGTTTAAATTAAATTTTATAATTGTCTGCGGATAATCATAAAAATATAATGCTGCATCTTCTCCGGATTTTATATAACATGGGGTGATGCGATTTTGAACTTTGGGTAACTAATGGGAAAAAAATATATTCTATGGGATCACGACGGAGTACTGGTTAACACTGAGAGGTGGTACTTCAGAGCCAATGAGCGGGCCCTTTTGGATGAGGGTATTTCAATTACTGAAAATGAATATATGTTTTTTATGCAGAGCGGGATGAGTGTCTGGACCATTGCTGAGGAGCGGGGTATAAGCGATGCCTCTATCAAAAAAGGGAAGGCACTTAGAGATAAATACTATCAGGAATATCTCCTTGCAGAAGACATTGAAATCCCCGGAGTTGCAGAGGTGCTTGAAAAATTGAAACACCGCTTCTCCATGGCAATTGTTACAACTTCCCGCCGCGAGGATTTTGAGCTGATCCACCGCAGCCGGCGTATTACGGACTATATGGACTTCTGCCTCACATCGGGAGACTATGCACATGCAAAGCCATATCCCGATCCATACCTGGCGGCAGTGAAACGCTTCGGTGCCGAACCGGAAGAATGTATCGCAGTGGAGGATTCAGCCCGCGGCTTGAAATCTGCAATCGCTGCCGGAATCGACTGTGTCATTATCAAGCATGAGTTTACCCGATCTCACGATTTCACCGGGGCATGGAAGATGGCCGATTCCATCCGGGATATTCCCCATATACTGGATCCCGGGTATAATCCTTGTACATGATAGCCTTCTAATGTACTGCTGCTCTGTTTAAATTTATTATTCTGCTCTGAAAAAATGGCGCACCGCCGCCTGAGGTGCCCGGGGTCGAGGGGCAGAACCCCCGCGGCCTTTGGATACTTTGTGCCATTACAAAGTATCCATGGTATAAAAGTAAAAAAAAGGCAGCCTTCAATAGACAAGGAAAACAACCTGAAAGCAAGCCGCAGCCAGATAGCCGGAATAATAGATCATTTTTAACTACAATATGTTAAGTAATGATTACTAAAAAAAATATAAGGGATTATATCTGCTGATAGTAATACCGCCGATAATTACTGAAAATTTCGCAATAACATAAAATCAGGTGCCGTAAGATTTTTTATCCTCTTGAAAAATTCATTTTTTTTCATATTTTCGCTAATTTAAGTTGTTTATCTCCATGACAATCACTAGATTTACAATAGTTAACCATATTAGTGTCTAATTATTGCAAAATATCATATATATAGAGCAATAATGACCTGTGGTTTTAACATAAAATTTTAAAAAAGGAGCCCCAAATGAACAGTGAAAGTGCAATTGCAAGAAAAAAACTCGCTGCAGACTTGAGAGCAGTGATAGCCGACACTGAAGAACTGCTGAAAGCAACAGCAGGACAGGCAGGTGATAAGATTCAGTCTGCGCGGACACGCGTTGAAGAGACACTCCGCTCAGCCAGAGCACGTATAGACACTCTGGAGGATTCAGCAATGGAGAATGTAAAAGCCTCTGCTAAGGCGACAGACCAGTATGTTCATGAAAACCCATGGCAATTGATAGGCATTGCGGCCGGGATGGGGCTGATTTTCGGCTGGCTCCTTGGGCGAAAATAGGGGTACATTATGCTGCTGGAATCTATTAAAGGACTTGGAGAAACACTGATAGAGTTTATGAGGATTAAGATAGAGATTCTGTCTCTGGATATAAAGGAAAGCAGGATCCGTTTTATATCTCTACTTATGCTCGGAGTTTTTTCTTTACTATTGCTTTCACTGGGTATTATTCTGGGCGTATTCTGGCTGATAATAGCTTTCTGGGAATCGGACCGGCTTCTGATCATGGGTGTGCTTTCCGGTGTTATCCTGTTCAGCGGGATGCTGATGCTGACAGTTTTTCTCTGGAAACTTAAACACAGCCCCGAACCATTTGAGAGCAGCATATCCGAGCTTAACAAAGACAGCGCGGCGCTGGGGATACTTGCGGCCCGCGACAGGAGGGACCGTTGATGAGAAGACAACTGCGTGAAATCGCGCGCCGCCGTGCCGTTCTGTTTAACCGTGCACACAACAAACGGCTGGCATTATCAGATAACGGAGTATGGACATCAGGTCCGTTCATGATTATGGAATTTCTGCTGGATTTAAGGCGCGATATAGATGCCCGCTCTTCAGTCCTGCAGTATGGAGCGGCCATTCTGGCAGCGTCACTTCCAGATAAAACGATCAGACTGGCAAGTCGGAGCCTCATGATCTGGATGACGCTTAATAGTTTAAGAAAAAAAATTCTTCAGTAGTCACTCGGATATGATCACTGAAGAGATCCTGTGCCGGAGCCAGGAAGTCTCCGCACAGGAAAGTTGTATATGTTGTTAATCAGCAGGAACAATTGAATAAAATGACAGGAATATAAAAAACGATGATAAAAAAAGAACTGACATTGCCGTTTTACATAAGAACTAGTTTTTTCTTTATCGGCCTGATTTCATTAACTGCTATTTTGTATATTGCCCAGGATATAATTTTTGTAAAAATTAAAATCAACCGGGTGTTGGCCATTATCGTTACTTTAGCTCTTACTTTTCTGATAATTCTTGCATTTTGTATTTTGCTGTTTTCACAGTTAAGCCGTTTCAGCGAATCATGGCCTACACTTGTGCAAAAATTTACTGAATTGATCGACCATGTTATCATATGGGCTGCAGATTATTTCGATATAAAGGTGAAATACATCCATGAATGGGTATCAAAAAGCATAAAGAGACTATTAGATACCGGCAGTTTAGAAATCGGACATACAATAGTATCTGTCGGAAGCGGTATTCTGGTACTATTGCTGGTTCCGGTTTATACTTTTTTAATATTGTATTATCAGCCTCTACTTCTTGAATTTATTCAGAAGCTTTTTAAAAAAGAGAGCCACAAAGAAGTAGACATTATTGTTACTCAGATCAAGACAGTTGTGCAGCGATATCTTTCAGGACTGCTGATTGAAGTTGTAATCGTGTCCGTACTGAGTATAGCGGTTCTTCTGATACTCGGAATAGATTACGCTATCCTGCTTGGAATAATCGGCGGCCTGCTCAACATGATTCCATATATAGGGGGA
>PGXT01000080.1 GCA_002839285.1 Spirochaetae bacterium HGW-Spirochaetae-5
CTGTTGCGGCATCGATGCCGGCCGGTATTGTAAATTTTACATTCACCTGCCTCTTTCTGGGGACTGCTTCATATGTCGGAACCTTTGTTGCCCAGTACTACGGGGCCGGAGAAAATTATAAAATCGGGAAGTCTCTATGGCAGGGGATATATATAGCTCTTTTCGGATCGGCAGTGATTTTTATGATCGGGTTTGCCGCAGAGCCTATTTTCAGATTTGTCGGTCACGATCCGGAAGTTCAAAGACTCGAGGTCATATATTTTAAAATTCTGTGTTTTGGTTCATTCGGTCCGATTACTTCATCAGTCTTTTCGGGATTCTATTCAGGCCGGGGTAAAAACTGGCCTGTAATGTGGATCAGTATTATCTCTGCCGGGGTAAACATTGTCCTCGATTATGTTTTTATCTTCGGACATTTCGGATTCCCTGAAATGGGTATTACCGGAGCGGCTATAGCTACAGTAATTGCCGGTTTTACACCTATTGTGATTTACGGAGTTCTTGTTTTCGGAAGAGAGCATAATGTTAATTTTGGAACACTTTCAGGCTACAGGTTCGATGGGGATCTCTTCCGGAGAATACTTAAATTCGGATTCCCCAGCGGTGTACATATGTTTATTGAAATCGCCGGTTTTTCCGGTTTTCTCCTTATCGTCGGGAGGCTGGGGACAACGGAGCTTGCCGCAACTAATATAGCTCTGAATATTAATTCAATTGCTTTTATGCCCATGATCGGTTTCGGGATTGCAATATCCATGCTCA
Organism: Spirochaetae bacterium HGW-Spirochaetae-5; assembly: GCA_002839285.1. Classification (GTDB taxonomy): domain Bacteria; phylum Spirochaetota; class UBA4802; order UBA4802; family UBA5550; genus WRGT01. The sequence continues at coordinate 763 of PGXT01000080.1, forward strand.
CCGGGCAGAACATCGGCCGTGGGAGTGTCAATATCGCAGAGAGAGTTATCTGGTCGGGCTTTCAGCTCTGTTTTGTTTACATGACGCTCATTGCTCTTACATATTTCTTTTTACCGGAAATCTACATTTTCCCATTCGCAGCAAAGGCCGATCCGGGAAGTTTTGTTCTTATAAGGGAGTTTACAATTACACTTTTAAAATTTGTTGCAATATACTCTATATTCGATACGCTTAACCTGGTGTTTGCCTCTGCAATCAAAGGAGCAGGGGATACCCGATTTGTGATGATGATGGGATTCTTTCTCTCGCTGCTTCTTCTTGTTACTCCTTCATATGTTGCGGTAGTCGTAATGGGGAGAGGGTTATATACAGCCTGGGGAATCGCTTCTGTCTATATTTCGCTTCTGGGGTTTTCATATCTTTTCCGGTTTCTTACCGGCAAATGGAAAACTATGAAAGTTATTGAACATGTTGCAGTGCTCCCATCGAGCTGTCCCGATGTTCCTTATCTTGATTTATAGTTGTGGTTTATAACTTATGGAGTAATGACAGGATTCAGGTTTTAGAGTATTTAACGCTGGCTGAGCGGAGTCGAAGCCTGAAGTCAGTATTAGTTTAATCGTTAACTGCTATAGTGTAAAAAAATGTGTCTCCGCCGCCTTCGGCGGCGGGGACACTAGAGTTTTTTTATTTAGAAAATTTATGCAATAAATACTGCCATATTGATAATATGTGAGGATTAAATGGGATTTGATATTTTAAGTCTGGCTCTGATATTCTGCGCAAGAGTTCTTGATGTATCAATCGGAACTTTCAGGATAATACTCGTATCAAGAGGTTTCAGAAATATAGCCCCATTTCTAGGATTTTTTGAGGTTCTTATCTGGATAACCGCTCTTGGGCATGTTATAAAAAATCTTAATGGACCTGTAAGCTATGTTGTTTATGCTGCCGGTTTTGCAACAGGAACATTTATCGGGATGAAACTCGATTCATTAATCTCAATAGGGTATCAGTCTCTTAGAATTATAACAACAGAGAAAGTAACCGCTCTCCCCTTGACATTGCGTGAAGAAGGTTTCGGAATCACAACCGTAACCGGACGTGGAATGAAAGGGGAAGTTATGCTTATCTACACAACTGTGCCGAGAAAAAAAGTAAAACATGTTCTTGAAATTGTGCAGGAGCTTGAACCTAATTCGTTTATAACGATTGAAGATGTCAGATCTTATAAATCCGGTTTTGTTTCGAGCGGCGGATTTATGTCAACCCTGGGACGCGGAGCGGTAAAAAGAAAATAATAAATATAATAATGATGCCATCATAGGATATAATTTTCTAGAGTTAAAAAAATTATATCCTCGCCGCCTTCGGCGGCTGGGATATAAGAGCTTTTTTAACTTTAGAAAAGTTAAGGAATAAATACTGAATTTTTGTAATAATATAAAAAAGGAAAATAAAAAAGGGAATAAAATGGAAAAAATTTCAAATGAAAAAATTTATAATAAAATCAAATTAAGACTCTCTATAATTGATCTTGTACTCGACCTTCTGCTGATTACAGTCCTTGCTTTCTCAGGTGTGTCAATTCTGATTGCCGATGCAGCAGCGTTAACCGGTAATATATACGGAGATTTTCTGCTTTTTATTCTGTTTATAGGACTGGGGTTTTCAGTCATCGGACTCCCCTTTGACTTTTACGGCAGCTATATTGTTGAACACAAATTCGGCCTCTCTAACCAGACTATTTTAAAATGGATATGGGAGCGGTGTAAGTCTACAATGTTAAGTGTTGTAATAGGGGTTCCCGTATCGCTGGTGTTTTATTTTCTCATCAGGAGTATGGGTGACAATTGGTGGCTCTATTTTGCGGGATTTATTTTTGCTATCTCGGTCTTTATGGCGAGGATCGCTCCGGTGGTGATTTTCCCTCTGTTCTATAAATTTACAAAACTTGAAGATGGAGAAATCAAAGAGAAACTCGAAAAGATTCTGGCCGACGTAAATATTAAGATCACAGGAATTTTCAGTTTCAATATGAGCAAGGATACAAAAAAAGCCAATGCAGGTTTCACCGGACTTGGCAAAAGTAAAAGAATAATTTTAAGCGATACTCTCCTTGAAAAGTTTACTCCCGATGAAATTGCTATTGTATTTGCTCATGAGGCTGGACATTACAAACATCGCCATATCGTTAAGAATATAATGTTCAGCACGGTTGTGATATTTGCATCTTTTTATATCTGCAGTGTGCTTCATTCTATTACAATAAAGAGTATGGGGTTTGAAAATGTCTATGATCTGGCAGCGCTTCCGGCTCTGATCTTTTATCTTACACTGTCCGGTCTTATTATGATGCCGGTGACAAATTACATATCAAGAAGATATGAATTCCAGGCCGATGCCTATGCGTTAAAAATAACCGCAGATCTTGAATCATTTGTAAGCACCATGGAAAAACTTGCAGAGATTAATCTTGCAGATAAGGAGCCTCATCCTGTTGTGGAGTTTTTTCTCTACAGCCACCCTTCAATTAAAAGAAGAATAGAGGCTGCCCGGAATTTGAAGTGATTACGTTATAGCATTTAACTCATGGAATAGTACAGACTTCAGGCTTCGATTCCGCTCAGCCGGCGGATATTAAGCACCCTGCTTGTATTGAGCTTGTCGAAATGAGCGGAGCCGAAGGGTAATGTGGATTAATTCAATCGTAAGATGCTATAGTTATATTTGAAATCATTTATCCTATAATTTCAATCCCGATTATGCATATGTCGTCTTCAAAAGGCGTATGCTTCTTGAAATCATTAACCGCATTATAGAGCATGCTGATGAAAGTTTCAACCGGTTCTGATGCAATGGATGGAATTATGTTGCTTATCATGATGTGTTCAAACATGGCGCCTGAATCATTTAACGCTTCTGTTAATCCATCGGTAAAAAAAAGAATTTTATCACCTTTACTTACATTAATAGTACAATTCTCAAATTCTGCATTTTGTGCAAAACCGATCATTCTTCCTCTGCTCCTGAGCTGAACAATTGCTCCATCCGGAGTAATCAGCAGGGGATACTCATGCCCCCCTCTTGAAAATGTAAATGTGCTGTGTCCCGGGTCGTAGATGCCGTAAAAAGCAGTAAGAAAATTATCAGCAAGTATACCGGTGAGATTGCTGTTCAAGTAAGAGAGCAGAGCTGACGGTTCGAGACGTTTAGGGCCCGCAGTCACCAGGAGTGTTTTTACCATGGATGACATCATTGCTGCGGATATACCATGTCCTGAAATATCACTGATAAAAATACCAAGTCTTTCATTATTGTTAAAATTCACAAAGTCATAAAGATCACCCCCTACATCTCTCATGGGATTGAAGATGATAGCAGTATTCAGTGTTTTGAATGAAGGGGTTGATTGAGGAAGAAGACTTTTCTGTACAAGCCGCGCCAGTGAAAGTTCCTGCTCAAAGATCGTGTTTTTATTTTCTATAATGCGATTCTGATGCAGTAATTCATCTTTCTGTTTTTCTATTGTTTTCATTGATACAAAATTTTTAAATCTGGATTTCTCTGTTATCTCGGCAAGGATGACAAATCCTGCTGCCAGAAACAGCGGATTTGTTAGTGCAACCATGTTGTTAACCCCGGTATAATTCTGAAGAAAAATAAATGTAAAGAATCCTGCAAATGGTATGCCGTAAACCGGGATTAAAAATGCCATCCCTTTTACCGATATAATTGCAGTAAAAAGTATAACTATAACGGCTGCTATAATACTGTCATGGAATAAAATAGTGGGCATGGTAATATAGGTAAGTCCCAGCATCATACTGATTATGCTCCCCAGGAACAGACCGTAAAGGATTATGAAAAATAAGCCGGTTCTTTTTTTTATAATAAATGTACATAGAGTAAAAAAAAGCCCGGTTAAAATCGGAGCAAGCCGGAGATATAGAATAGATTTCTCAAGTTTTAAAATATAAAAATCCAGATATAAAAAAAACGGGACAATTATCAGTATAATTACAAATAGAATTCTTCCCAGTATAATGACGCGAGTAGTGATAGTATTATTGTATGATTCTTTCAATGCATTCATCTGTTCTTTCCGGTTCAAATCAGGTTAGGCAGCATCTCTTTTGAAGTTATCAAAGGAAATAAATTTAATATATCAGTAGCTACTCTTTATTGCTTTTAATAAAAAAATTTTTATAATGGGGAATAAATGTTCTTCATGCCGTAAAAGCCGGCTGGAAGACTTAACATTTTATTTCACTATAATATATAAGATAAGGAATTAATGTCGAAATAAAAAGCATTTTTTTGAATATAAACACTTTTTTGTCAAATCAGCTGAGAGTGCGTATTTCTGATAACTTGTACATTAATGATAATATTATTCTCCACTTTACCCTGGCACGGTGACTGCAATATACCGGCGCATTATAAGCGATTAGGCATATTTATTATTTATATTCAAAAAAAATCTTGATATATATGAAGTTAAATGTAATATTTTGTATATGAGCTTCAGTATTTTTTAATAATTTATCAGTTGTGTAAGGTTTTGTAATCACAGGGTATTTGATCCGGCTGTTAATTTTCAGTTTTTGAGTATTTTTTTGTAATGGCATTATGTATAAAAAATATCGGGAGGTTTTCAGTAATGAATAAGTATATTGAAATTGTAGAGGATAAAGATAAAGAACTGGTTGTTCACAGATTTAAAAACAAGATCAGGTATTATAAATATATAGGGAGTGCTTTTGTAATGGGAGATGGTGTTGTTATAGTTCTTCTTGCCATTGCTTATGCTACGGGTAAATCCAACGCAATGAACATCGGTATTTTTATTGCAGTTGTTGCAGCACTCACAATTCCTTTTATTATGTCCTCCTTCAATAAAGTCTGGCAGCTCGGTTCTGATATAGAATCAAATCGTGTACAGGTTGTCGCCGGCAGAATAGATAAAATGAAAACTGAAGTTGTAAGAAAAAGAAAATATAACATCTTCTTTCTTGAGAGAAATGAAATCCGTATTGATGATGATTACTGTGAGCCGGTATCTGTCGGTGATAAAATTAGTATCTCCCGCGGGATTTCTTCGAAGGTAGCAATTTCAGCTGTTAAAATTACAGAGTGATAATATTTATATAGAACAAGGGGTTTAAACCTCTTGTTCTATGCTAGTACTTCTACCGGATGAATGTTACTTAATGTCATTCCCTTTTAGAAGGCAATCCACGTATTCAAATACACTGGATCCTCGCCTCTACGAGGATGACAGTTTGGTTTAAAATCATCAGGTCAAGGCACAGTTCAGTTGACTCCCCGTTTTATATCGTCAGAATAAAGATAAATCAAAAATCATTATTATATTCAGTGAGATGAAAGCATGAAAATTCTAAATCCCGATCAGATCAGAATATTTTTAGGACAGGTAACTTACGGCCGGGCTCTTTCATATTTCAGAAGCGGTAAAGTTACAGAGATATGGGAGGAGGATAATCTTATATGCGGTCATGTGCAGGGATCAGATTTTGAGCCGTATTATGTTGTGGTAGATCCCGTCACTCTGAAGAATGAGTGTGAATGTCCCATGAGGCATAGATGCAAACATGTTGGTGCACTGCTTCTTGAGTATGCTTCCCGTCCTGTTGAAAAGAAAGAAGAGGTTCCTCTGACCATCCCGGATCCGGTTGAAAAAATTACTGAAATAATACTTGATATGAATAAGAAAAGAGAGCTTTATAATCCTCTGTTTTATAATGAAAAATCTGAAATAAAAGGAAGTGATCCTCAACAGAGATTTAAAGTTGTTTTTTTTATCGATACTGCTTTTTATCAGAACGGCAGAGTTCCAGTTGTAGTACCTAAAATGCAGTACATAAAGAAAGATGGTTCTCCCGGACGAATTGAAGACTATAAAAGTATAAAGGTTACAGAACCGGTTACAGAGTCACAAAACGATCTCCTTGAGATGGCTGCCGGATACAACGGAGGGATGGCGCCGGTACACAGGCTGTTGCCTTTTCTGCTAAAGCATAGCGACATTGAGATATTCGAAATCTTCGAAAAAGAGTTCAAGAGAGTTGAATTTGTAGAATTTGGAAATATTGAAATCAGCTTCAGACTTTATACAATAACAGAAAGAAACGATCCGAGTTTCAAACCACTTTACCATCTGCATACTCCGGACCGTGGGGAGTTTATTTCCGAAACGTTGCATGTAGCAGGTGATACACTTCTCTGCAGACTCCCTGGAATGGTTCTCTATAATTCAAAAAACAAATCCATGATACAGATGTCGTGGAAAATTCTGAATTATACCGGTACGTACTACCCGAACAATATTGATAATCTGAAAAAACTTGCTAAGTCAGATCCTGAAGCTGAAATATCTGTTAACTTTCCCCATACACGAATTGTAAAAATTAAAGGGGGAGGGAAACCGGTACTTGATATTGAGTCATACGCCGGATACACTCTACTTGAACTCAATTTTGATTATAGAGGGAGAGAGTTTCCTTACGGGAGAGTGGAGACTATTCTTAATCTGGATCATCTTAATCAATCGGGGGATATTTTTCATATAGCCGAGCGGGATATGGATTATGAAAATTCCGTTCTCCGTTTTATTCGAAATGTCGTAGAGGTTACCGGGACACAGCAGCAGAAGTTCCGGCCCCATGAGTATGAACGGATTTTTGAAGGTAAAATTTTATACAAACAGAATTTGGATACATTTCTGCTGACTTCAGGAGAAAAACTTCTTAATCAGGGTATAAGCCTGCGTCTGAAAAAAAATAATCAGAAGATTATAAGGTCGGGCGGTAAAGTTGCGTTTAAAGTAAAAACGAATATCGACTGGTTTGACGTTGAAGCTCTTTATGTAGATGAATCGGGAGAGGAGACTCGGATTGATGTAGGTGATGCAATACTTAAAAGCCGGCTTATTAAAACTTCAGGGGGGTATGCTTATATTTCCGGTGAGGATATAACCAGGCTCGTTACTCTTAATCATCAGCAGATAGATAAAAAGGGGACCCTGAAAATTCATAAGCTGGATTTTTCAGCCGTTGAATCGATCAGCAGCGCAATTGATGAAAGAGATAAGGCTGCTGTAGAGAATACTCTCCGTACTTATGAAAAACTGAAAGATGTAAAAGCGATCGGAAAGTATCCGCTTCCTGTTGAATTCAACGGGAAGCTCCGTCCATATCAGGCAGAGGGTTATAACTGGCTCTGTTTCCTGCGGGAGTTTGGACTTAACGGATGTCTTGCCGATGATATGGGACTGGGTAAAACGGTGCAGACACTTGCCCTGCTTCAGAAATTAAAAGAGAATGGTAAGCTCCGGCCAGTGCTTCTTGTAGTTCCGGTATCAACCATCCCCAACTGGGAGCAGGAGATCAGCAGGTTTACTCCGGGAATTACATATATCCGGCATATCGGCCAGTTCCGTTCGGAGGATGCCGGTGATATTTTAAATCACGATGTGACAATTACAAGCTATCATACTCTCCGTAATGATATAAAAATTCTGTCGGAAATAGATTTTACACTGCTTGTGCTCGATGAAGCACAGAATATAAAGAATGCTGCGACAAAAGCATTTAAAGCTGTGAAGACAATAAAGGCTGAACAGACTCTCGCTCTGAGCGGTACTCCCGTGGAGAATAATACCGGTGAACTCTGGGCTCTTTTTGATCTTCTTAATCCGGGACTTCTGGGGACAAAAGATTTTTTCCAGAAAAAGTTTTCCGGTCCAATCGAAAAGAGCGGAGATACTGCTGTTGCGGAGAGACTCCGTGCAATTATATTCCCTTTTATTCTCCGCAGAAAAAAAGAGATGGTGGCAAAGGAGCTCCCTCCCAAAGAGGAGATTATTGTTTACTGCGAAATGGGTTCCGGGCAGCGTAAAATTTATGATTCATACAAGAATGAATGCCGCAGTAAAATTCAGGGAATACTTTCTGAAAAAGGTAAAGAGCGGGGAGCCATTGAAATATTTGATGCGCTCCTTAAACTGAGACAGATTGCGCTCTTTCCATCTCTCGTGTCAGATGAATTTGAAAGCGCCGGTTCCTGCAAGTTTGATCTGTTCAGGGATATGTTTGATGAGATTCTGGCTGAAGGGCATAAGGTACTGGTCTTTTCGCAATTTGTAAAATCATTAAAAATAATTGAAGCAGATATAGTTACAAAGAATCTGAAATATTCATATATAGATGGTTCGACTAAAAAGCGTGATGTCGAAATAAAAAAATTCCAGGATGATGCCTCGGTTAATATCTTTCTGCTGAGTCTTAAAGCCGGAGGCGTGGGGATAAATCTTACCAGCGCGGATTATGTAATTCTTTTCGACCCATGGTGGAATCCCGCAGTCGAGGCCCAGGCTGTTGACAGAGCTCATCGGATCGGGCAGACTCGCAAAGTTACAGCATACAAGCTTATAGTAAAAGATACAGTTGAGGAGAAAATTCTAAAACTTCAGGAAAAGAAGAAAGCCCTTGTCAGGGATCTGATTTCCGAAGAGGCTTCATTCTTCAAGTCATTATCGGGAGATGATATTATTAATCTTTTTGAGTGAAATTACAAATTGATTTTAACCGGAGACTATTTCGTTCACAGAACAAGGGGTTTCAGACCCTTGTTCTGTGAACAGCAAAGTATCATCAACACTTTGTTCCGTTAATATCCTTCATGTTTTCCTGAATACTCTTCTTTAAAAATAAAGTCAGACTCTCCACATCTTTAAAATCAGCAGGATAAATAGGATCACCAACTGTAACGGAGCCTTTCAGTCTACCGCTGAACTCCGGAAGAGCTTTCTGTCTGGGCCAGATATCAAAGGCGCCGTTAATGGAGAGAGGGATAATTTTCCTGTTCAGGTTTTTTGCAAGATACGCGGCACCTGTTTTAAATTCTACCATTTTCCCGTCTGCCGATCTCCCCCCTTCGGGGAATATAATAAGAGATCTTCCCTGACGGAGCATATCCGCGCTTTTCTTCAGTACTTCTATCGTGTTGGTTTCATCAACCCATATAACAGGGATCAGCGGAAATATATATTTTAAAAATGAGAACCGTTTATTCCCTGTTACATAAACAGATTTTCTGAATTTCGCTGGTACAGCAATTGATAACCATATAATATCCATAAACGAAGTATGGTTTGCAGATATTATTGTTCCGTTGAAATCAATTTTTTCAGGATTAATAACTTCGAATTTCCAGAATTTTCTGCTTATAAATTTAAATAAAAGTATAATCATCGCAAGTACCGGATTGAAGAACAGGAACGGTTTCTCTGTTAAATCGCTGCTGAAGATTCTATGATTTATAGACTCGCCAGTAGTTTTTTCAAGTCCGGCAATATATGTGAGGAGTTCGTCCATTGTCTGAATCTGTTTCATTTTTTCTGAATCGATCTGTATTTCAAGATGTTCCTCAAGAAAAACGATAAAGTCAACAAGGCCCAGCGAGTCAATCCCCATGTCGGCAAATGTCTCTCTTGCGAATAGATTCTGTTTTTTAAATCTTTTTTTCAGCAGAGCTATTATATGCTCCTCGGCCGGATTATTCGCTGTGAGTTTATTCTGCAGAACAATCTTTTCGTTTTCATTCTGGATGTAGATCCCTTTTTTGAGCCCTTCACGCACTTTGTCGTATAGAATTTTTCTTGTACTGTTTATCGGAAGAGGATCAAATGATATTGCAAAATGGATTACTGTTTTGTATGAAGGGAGCGTGCTGTTCATTCTTTCAATTTCAGCTTTGATTGCGCTGTAGCTGTTTTCGTCTTTTATTACAGGTACAATGACAGCAAATACAGATTCCTCGTGATTTTTCTTTAAACCGAAAACTGCAATCTCCGATATCATCTCCGATTCTTTATAGTAACCTTCCAGTTCCTCGGGGTAGACATTTTTCCCCGATGCCAGAACAATCACATTTTTGGAACGTCCTGTAATGAAAATATTACCTGCTTGATCGAGCCTCCCTAAATCACCGGTGTGGAAGTATCCGTCATTATCGAATACTTCAGAATTAAGTTTTTCGTTTTTGTAGTAGCCGGGCATTACAGCATCGCCTTTCAGGCATATCTCGCCGACACCTTCGCTGTTTATATTTTTAAGTTTTACTCTATTTCCGTTTAGAGGTTTCCCTATTGATCCGATAATATTTTTTTTATCGCTGCTTACAGTTATCGGGCCGGTGCTTTCCGATAATCCGTAACCTTCAACAAGTTTAAATCCCATGTTGTTATAGTAGCGTGCGTAGATCTTTTTTAATGGAGCCCCTCCACTTATCATTATTCCTCCGTAATTAAGGAAAAATCTGAAGATCTTATATTTATTTTTTGAAGAGAGTTTAGCTTTATTAATTATTCCATCCATTATCATCTCCCACATTAGCGGTACAGCGGGGAACATTGTGATCGGATTATCACTGAGACTTTCCATAATGTCCGGACCCTTCAGTGATGTCTGGATGCATATTGAACTGCCGTGAGCAATCGGGCCCATGAATGCAGCGATTAATGCGTATGCATGAAAAAGCGGAAGGATGCAGAGGATCATGTCGTCAGGAGTTGTTCTGCAGAATTCAGCATTGGCATATGCTGTTTTGAAAATATTCCCATGTGTCAGCTGAACAATTTTAGGATCACCCGTTGTACCCGATGTGTAGAACATCGATGAAATATCATTATCGAATATATTCTGCTCTTTAAACTTTGCTTTTTTCTCGATATTCTCCTCCAAGGATGTGGAAAGGACTTTTGTTCTTTTGAAATAACTTCTGAATTCCGGTGTCGTAAAAACGGTGCCGCATTTTACCTGTTTAAGCATATCGGGATATTTATCTTTATTCAGGTTCGGGTCAAGCGGAAGGGCTATCGCTCCGATTGATGTTATTGCCATAAAGGTTATACAGTACTCTTCTGAATTTGGAGAGAGAAGGGCAATTACGTCACCTTTGCCGTATCCGTTTCTCTGCAGAAATGCCCCGCGTGATTCTATCAGTTTAAACGCTTCATCGTAGGTCATACCTGTTGAAAAGAGCAGTCTGTCGCTATATTTACTGCAGCTCGTTTTATAAAAATTGTAAAGGGAGTTCATCTCTCTTTCCTCATGTGTTATTGAATAGAATATCTTCAGGAGTGCAGTTGGTTTGTTATGCTGTAATATGTCAACTTTTTTGTAAAAGCTGTTATCTGCAATAATTTTAAGAGAATCGGCTAGTGCTGTGATCGGATAGATTTTCATTAAAAATGATATATAACACCGCAAACTTTTCTGAACTCACCCCCAGGGTACAGACCGGGGGGATAGGTAACAAAATAAACCGGTCGCATAGGTAACACATTATTTTATGGGTATGGAGGTAAAACCATGCCCTGGAAAATGGAGA
>PGXT01000081.1 GCA_002839285.1 Spirochaetae bacterium HGW-Spirochaetae-5
GGATACATGCCCTTTTTACTCATTCTCTGAAGCGGTAATTGGTGAAACTACCTGTGACGGAAAGAAGAAGATGTTCGAAATGATTTCGGAACGGAAACCGATGCATATAATGGATCTGCCGCAGCTTCCTGATGAAAAGGAAGCTCTTGATAACTGGTCTGTTATGATAACAAAACTTCAGGGGTTCCTTGAAAATACATTCGACACAAAAGTCTCTACTGATGATATTCATAAAGCTATATCCGAAAACAACAGAAAGAATGATCTAGTTAAAGAAATACTTGAGTTTGCCGCACTGCCTGATCCTGTAATAGGCTGGGGAGAGATGCACGATGTTATATTCCTTGCAACACCTGCAAGAGGGAATAATATAAACACAACACTGGAAGGAGTAGTATCAAAACTCAAAGAGAGAGTTAAGCAGGGTTATGTACACGGAGCGAAAGGGGCGCCAAGAGTACTTATCACCGGATGCCCCACAGCAGGTGACGCTGCTAAAGTCTTTAAGATAATCGAGGAATCGGGCGGAGTAATTGTTGCTCTTGACTCCTGTGTTGGTTTGAAACCCTTCGCGGAAAAAGTCGAAGAGGGGACTTCTGATCCTATCCGTGCTATCGCTGAACGCTATCTTAAAATTCCATGCGCATGCATGACTCCAAACAACAGAAGGCTCACAGAGCTTGACAAACTGATAGATTTTTACAAACCGGACGCTGTAGTTGATATTGTACTTCAGGCATGTCACGGGTATAATATAGAATCTCACAAAGTCGGGGAGCATGTTATAAAAAAAAGAGATATCCCTTTCCTTAAAATTGTAACGGACTACTCTCAGGGAGATGCGGGGCAGATTAAAACACGGATAGAAGCTCTACTTGAAAGTGTAAAATAACACCTGTTCTCTTATTATTTACTGCACACCTGGAATTACGGGTGTGCAGTTTCAATTCTCTATGAGTGCGCCGACTCCGGTTTCTGCAGAAAAATCATTAGATCCTTGAAAGCAAGAGGTCTGCTGTAATAATATCCCTGAATAAGATATTCTCCATTCTGTGTAAAGAAATCGAGCTGTTCCTGCTTCTCCACACCTTCAGCAATAATTTTCAGTCCCAGCTCTCTCGCCAGTACAATAATGGTCTTTGCCAGTGTTTTACTGTCGTTATCATCGGGGAGGTCAATTATAAATGAACGGTCAATTTTAAGATTATCAAGTGGGAATTTTTTCAGATAACTTAATGAAGAATAACCAGTTCCGAAATCATCTATAGAAAATCTTATCCCCTTGTTTTTCAACTCTTTCATAATAACATTAATTTCATCAACATTCTGCATAATGCTGTCTTCAGTTATTTCAATTATCAGGTTTCCCGGATCTTTACACTTAAGGCATGACTTCTTCAGCACAAGTTCATTTATCTGCACAATATGTCCGGTCTCTTCGGCAACCGGTATAAAAGTAGAGGGGGGTATAACTCCAAGTTCAGGGTGAATCCATCTTGAAAGAGCTTCAAATCCGGCGGTTATTCCTGTACGGCTATCCACTATAGGCTGAAAAAATACATCAAACTGGTCCTGCTCAATAGCCCTTCGAAGCTGTAATTCCAGCATAAAACGGACATCAACTTCACTGTTCATCTCTACAGAAAAGAACTGATACTCCCCTCCCCCCAGTTCTTTTGCATGATACATTGCTATATCGGCATTTTTATGCAACTCCGCAACGGTAGCACCGTCATCGGGGAATATGCTTATTCCGATACTTGCGGAAATAAAAAGTTCATGTCCTTCAATCACCACTGGTAAATTCAACTTTTCAGAAATTCTTCCGCATACCCGTACTACATCATTTATCTCATCTATATGCGAAAGTATAATAACAAATTCATCGCCTCCGACCCTTGCGACTGTATCGCCATCCCGGACACATTCGTTAAGCTTGAGAGCAACATGCTGCAGCAGATAATCACCTGTTATATGACCAAGACTGTCATTGATAACTTTAAATCTATCAAGATCTATATAAAGAAGAGCCATCTGATTCTTTTCCCGCACTGCCTGATTTACAGCAAGTGCCAAACGATCCGAAAAAAGCGACCTGTTAGGAAGTCCCGTAAGAGGATCGTGATACGCCTGATATTCAATTTTCTGTTCAGAATTTTTAATATCTGAAATATCACGGAAAACAGAAACATAGTTTTTAACTCTTTTCATTTCATCTTTAATAAGATTTATTGAAAGCCACTCAGGATATGTTTCACCGTTTTTTCGACGGTTCCAGATCTCACCTTCCCACACACCCTTTTCTGTAATTGTTCTCCACATCTCCCTGTAAAAAACTTCATCATGTCTTTCCGATTTCAGTATCTTAGGATTTTTCCCGACAACGTCATCACTTGAATAACCTGTTATTGCAGTAAAGGCCGGATTAACCCGGATAATTCTGTTTTCGGAATCTGTAACGACAATCCCTTCAGTAGTAGTTTCAAATACGCGCCCGACTAGAAGAAGCTCCTCTTCTGCCATTTTTTTTTCGGTAATATCAAGCCCGTAAAAATAGACTTCATTCATCCCGGAAATCGGCGTTACTGTAAAATTAAACACTCTATTCTTTATATCAAAATCAATCGTTAATGTCTGATTGAAGGTAATAACATACTTAACAGCATCTGAAATGTAATCCGGGAGATGACAGGAATCTCCGGATTTCCAGCTGTCAAGGAGCCATTTACTGGCAGTATTCGAATAAATGACAACATTATCACTTCTCACCCTGAATACAGGGTTCGGGTTATCCTCGGGGAATTTTGCAAGACTCCGGATCTCCTCCTCTCTGAGTTTTTTCTCAGTGATATCCTCAGTGTGAATTGTAACCATAGAAGGTGGGACATAAACGTAGCTGCTTATAATAAACTTATAATCACCTGTGGATTTTATCCGGTATGATTCTTCAGCTGTAATAACACTTTTGTCCTCAAAACAACGGACCATCCTATCTACAACAGAGGGATTATCTGAATAGAATTCAACGGCATTCTGACCGAGATATGTCGAAACCTTCCCGCGGGTAAGCCTGAACGCAGCATCATTGTAATCAGTAAAAATAAATTCGCTGCCGGTTTTTGTCCAGGTGAACGCAGGCAGAGGGAAATTTTTGTAGTGAGTCCTGTACATCATTTCACTTTCAATCATTTTTTCTTCTGCGGATTTTCTCTCGGAAATATCCCGGGATGAACTCTGAAACTGAAGAATATTCCCGTTGTCATCTTTTATCGGTCGGATTAAAGTCTCAAGCCAGATGTAAGTTCCATCTTTTTTGCGGACCCTGTTCTGCATCCGGCTTTCGTCTGTAAGGTTAGCTGAGGCATAAATTGAATCTCTATTGTTTTTTATACGGTCTTCAGGATGAAAAAAATCAAGAGGGGATTTTCCGATCACTTCATCGGGGGTATAACCGAGAATATCAGTGACGGAAGAAGAGACATACTGATATAAACCGCTGCTGTCATGAAGCCCCACCAGATCAAGCATATGCTCCGAAATAAAACGATAACGGGATTCAGGTGTTTTTAATTCTCTCTTTACAGTCGTGCTTTTAATGTTTTTTCCCCCTGAATTTAAAAACAGACCGTTTAATCCGTCTGAATTTTTTCCTGCAGAACTTACTGTATGTTTAATTTCATCTGTATTAAGATCAGATTTTTTATTTTTCCCCGTCATATCTTCAAAACTATCCTCTAATATCAATATAATGATAGTTGTTGTATATTAGCGTAAAAAAATAAACAACAATTTTATATCTGGCTTACCGCTTCAGGCAGCAATTTATCCGCATTATTTCATTAAAAATCATTCAAAAATATTTATTCCTTGAAAAATCAATTATGTATGATTGAGAATAGCAGTCACCAAACTTAATATTGAATAACGGATAATTAATGTCAGAGATAAAAATCATCTCCTCGGGGAACGATATTGCCGCTTATCTTGAAAATCTCCGCAGCAGGAATATAAAAAAAATTGCGCTTGATCTCGAAGGGGACCAGGGGTCTATAAATTATAACTATTCCATATCCATTTTCCAGTGTTATGACGGTTTTACACCGGTTGTTATAGATGTTCTCAGAACTGCCGCATCAAAAGAACTGAAAGATTTTTTAACTTCAAGCGATATTATCAAAGTTATGTTTTCAAGTGAAAATGATCTCTTTATGACTCAGAATGTCCTTGGATATTCAATTAAAACAATAAGAGATATAGCAATAGCTCAGAAGCTTTTAGGTATAAAAATAAATCTGTCAGACTACATCGGTATCGACAAAAACATTAAGGATTCATATCAGAGAGCAAACTGGCTCCGCAGACCGATAAGAGATGACCTCCTTGAATATGCAGTAAATGACGTTCTTTTCCTTCTCGATATTAACGAAAAAATGGAAGATGAACTAAAAGAAAAAAATCTGTATGATAAATATATTGAAGCTTCAACAAAAGTTTCGGATAAAAATTTTATTGTAGATCAGTTTAAACAGTACACAGAAAAATTCCCCGGATACAAAAGACTAACAAGGGATAAAAAAGAACTTGGAAGAACAATATGGATATTCAGAGAACTCATAGGTGAATATTTCAATTGTCCGTCGGGTTATGTTTTTTCAAAAAAAACAATGAATGACATTATCAGCGATAAAGACAATATTCTACTTAAACTTGAACAGGAACTCAACCGGAACAGAAGGGGTAAAAAAAAGATCGAGATGGAATTTATCAGAAAATTCTATCAGAAAGCTGAATTAATGGGGAGCAGACATGAAAAGATTTAAGATTTTACCGCTTTGCTTATTATAGAAGCGAGAGAATCCATTGAAAATGGTTTCTGGATAAAATATGAAATTCCATCATTAAGCATTTTGTCAATCTCCTCGTCTCTGCTGAATCCCGAAGTTATAACAATCGGTATTGAGGAATTTATCTCTCTGAAAAGCTGAAACAGTTCCCCTCCGTTTTTTTTAGGCATTATCATATCTAGTAGAACCGCTTTGATCGACTGATGATTTTCCCTGAACAGTTCGATACCCTTTTCAGCATCATCGGCAGTAAATACATCATAACCGAATAATTTGAGCATACTCCCGGCCATTTCGCACATTGAAGTTTCATCATCAATAACAAGAATTAATCCGCTCTCCAGGCCGGGTGCGTTATCACTTTCAATTTTCGACTCTTCTTTAATTTTTAAATCATTAACAGGCAGATAAACGCTGAAAATACTCCCCTTGCCCGGCTCGGAATATACATCGATAAAGCCGTTGTGCTGTTTTATTATATTATACGACATGGCCAATCCAAGCCCAGTTCCTTTCCCTCTCCCTTTAGTGGTAAAAAACGGTTCAAATATTTTTTTTAGAATACTCTTTTCAATCCCCACTCCGCCGTCAATTACAGATATACGCCAGTAACTGACCCCCGACTCTG
Source organism: Spirochaetae bacterium HGW-Spirochaetae-5 (assembly GCA_002839285.1). GTDB lineage: Bacteria > Spirochaetota > UBA4802 > UBA4802 > UBA5550 > WRGT01. The sequence goes on from PGXT01000081.1 coordinate 5,473, forward strand.
CATCGGGGTGGATATTACAGAAAAATTCATCGGCGATATAACTTTCCAGATCAATACGGATATCCCCTCCCTTTACTTCATCTTTATTACGCATAACAGTCATTGAATGGCTTGCATTAATACATAAATTAAGCAGAACCTGTTCCAGCCTTACCGGATCTGCAAGCGCAGTTGCCTCCGTTTCCCGAAGTCTTAACTGAATTTCTACTGACTTATCAAGGGTATGGTTGCAAAACTCAATCACACGTTTCAGAATAATATTAAGGTCAACAATTCTGAAATTCAGTTCTTCGCGACGGGAAAGAGATAAGATCTGCCTGGTAAGATCCGCGGCTCTTACTCCGGAATCTTCCATTATATCTAAAAATTTCATCAGCTCATTACGGTCCGGTATATCACCTCTGTTCATTCTGAATTTTATCAGAGATATGGTACCCGTTATTCCGGCGAGAACGTTATTAAAATCATGAGCGAGCCCACCGGCCAGATTACCGATTGTATCCATCATCTGCGCGTGATTCAGTTTTTCATCTTTATGCTTCATCTCTGTAATATCATCAAGCCGTATTACAGCACCATAATCCCTGTCCGATATCAGCGGGGAAATAGAAATATTTATATAACAATCTTTATCAGGAGAGACATAAGTTCGTTTAATCTCCTCGGTTCTCTCCTCCCGGATAACCGCGATGAATGCATCCCTGTACTCTTCCAGTATGGGGATAAGCTGCCATACGCTCCGCCCTGCTGCTTCAGAAAAATTTATAGATGTGAATTTTTCCGCGGCACTGTTCCATTGAGTTATATTTCCGGATTTATCAACTGAAATAAGAATCGAAGGTATTGAATTAAAGACATTCTCAAGATACTTATGTATCTCAACAAGTTGATCCTCTTTATCGATCCGCGATTTGATCTCCATACTTAAAGTAGCAACCATTCTGTTGAAATATATCTCTATCTCTTTAAACTCATCGGCTGTGTCAATATTCATGCGAAAGTTAAAATCACCTTCATCAATTTTGCGGAGACCGTTAACAACCGAGTCAATCGGTTTTAATAAATAACTCGAAATCAGAAAAACAACGGCAATATTAATCAGAATCAGCCCCAAAGTAAGCACAACCCTTTCGATTACCAGAGCTTTCAATCTGCTGCTGTAAATAGAGTTTGAATATTCTATTTGAGCTTCTCCCAGCTTATCGCCATCTTTAAAGATTACCAGCTTATGAGGTATTACCTTACCGGTTACTCCCTGGGTATCATTTTTTATAGCTATATTAATAGTCCCTGTAATATCCCGCAAAGATACGGCAACCACTTCGGGATCACGGAAAATCAGATCAAGATTTGACTGGATTTTTTCTAAATCAAAATCCCATAAGGGCCTGACATTCATAAGCTGCATAAGAGAATTGAAGTGTTCAATTTTATTATTAAAGCGCTCTTTTTCGCCTTCAAGTTCATTTTCAATTGCAAAAAAACCGAAAATAATATTAAAAATAATTGAAGAGACTGTCAGTGCGAGAATTATTTTGTAACGGAATTTCATTAATAATATGGACTCTCAAGTATATTTTTTTTATAACACAATGCTTATTTCTAAACTTTTTTAAAATAGCGAATTATTCAGAGGAGGCGTATGCTGCGCGATGCACCCCCAAAAATAAATTGCTGCCCTTTTTAAATAAAATATATTCATTAAGGCGCCACCAGGGGCATAGCTATATATTTTTTACACTAAAGTATAACTTCAGAAATTACTACTGATAATAATAACAAAACCCCATATTAATTTCAATCTTAATTATTTAACATTCATTTAAATGAAGATTACTTCTTTTAAGTTTAATTAAATATCATAATATTATACAAAATGAAAAAAAATTAGATAAAAATAAGATTGAAATTTTCATGTGATTTTTTTTTATGTAACAAATGATTTTAATTAATCTTTCTGATACGTGCTTTAAAAATAGTTGACACTATTGTACTAAAAATAAGGCTTAATTCTATCTTTGTTTAATAAACAATTCCTGAAAAATCAGAATAATGAATATTGTTTCAATATAAGGACTAAAAATTTATGGAAACTTTTACAATAGTCTTCTATCTTCTTATTTTATTTATGCTTTCAGTTTACGGTGCAAATAGATATTACACGATTTATCTTTTTAAAAAACACAGACATGATGTTATTACTCCCCTATCTAATTTTTCAAATCTTCCAAAAGTTACTATTCAGCTGCCGGTTTTCAATGAAAAATATGTAGTTGAGCGTCTTATAGAATATGTATCAAAAATAAGATATCCGAAAGAACTTATGGAAATCCAGCTTCTTGATGATTCTACTGATGAAACTCAGGAGATAGCTAAAAGAAAGTGTGATGAAAAAAGAAAAGAGGGTTATAATATTAAGTATATCCACAGAACGGACAGAACCGGGTTTAAAGCCGGAGCCCTTGAAAATGGTCTTAAAATGACCGATGGTGAGTTTATAGCTATCTTTGATGCTGATTTTCTCCCGCCTGAGGATTTTCTCGAAAAAACAGTCCATTATTTCACAGATGAAAATATAGGTATGATTCAGGCAAGATGGGATCACATTAACAGAAGATATTCACTCCTGACAGAGTGTCAGAGCATACTTCTTGATGGTCATTTTATGATCGAACACACAGCCCGTAACCGTTCCGGCCGTTTCTTCAACTTTAACGGTACTGCCGGGATCTGGAGAAAAAACACTATCATTGATGCAGGGGGATGGCAGCACGACACTCTTACGGAAGATCTGGACCTTAGCTACAGGGCGCAGCTTAAGGGGTGGAAGTTTATTTATCTCCCTGATTTAACAGTACCTGCAGAACTGCCCATTGAAATGACGGCTTTTAAATCACAGCAGTTCCGATGGGCAAAAGGATCAATTCAGACATTCCTTAAAATTAAAGGGACTGTTATGAAGGCTGATATACCGCTGAAGGTTAAAATTGAAGCTTTTTTCCACATTGGAGCTAATTTTGCCTATGCTCTTATGACTCTAATGACTCTTCTTATGCCTGTAATACTAATTATCAGGTTTAACAACGGTTATAAAAAACTGTTCTACCTCGATATTCCAATATTTATCTGTGCCACACTGTCCGTATTTCTTTTCTATTTCTATACAGAGTATGTGGTAATTAAAGAGACCATAAGTGTAAAAAACAGATCTCTCGCTAAACCTCTGGTGTTTCTCCCCTTTGTAGTGGCGATCGGGATTGGCCTTTGCATAAACAATACAAAGGCTGTTATTGAAGCTGTTATCCGCAAACAGAGCCCTTTCAACAGAACCCCTAAATATAACGTATCTGACGGCGGAGACGATTCAGTAGCTGCCAGAGTTAAAAATGTTATAGGTAACGTTTATACAACAAGAAATATAGATGCAGTATCAATTATTGAGCTTCTTCTTGCTATATACATGACCTACGCAGTATATTTCACCTATGCAAATGATCTTTTTCTTTCACTTCCGCTGATATTGCTTTTTCAGCTGGGATTTTTCTATACTTCTCTCCTGAGTATTGTACACACACCATTTGCAGTATTATTCAGCAGAAACAGCAAATAAAACCAGCAGATTCTTAAAAGCATTTATATAAAAAAAGCACCGTTAATGACGGTGCTTTTTTTATAATCACTTATTTTACTATATCAGCTGAATATCTCTTTCAGCCTATTATCAAGATCTGTCATTGTATATGGTTTCTGGATAAACATGGCATCATCATCTGCACCGGACATATCGTGCCTGTACCCGGAAGTAAGCAGAATTTTAACATCATTGCTGATCTTTTTCATTTCTGCAAAGAGTTCAACGCCGGTAATATCGGGAAGAGTCATGTCAAGAATCACAAGATCTATCCTTGAATGATCAGATTTATAAACATCAAGCCCTTCTAAACCTGTACCTGCAGAGATTACATCAAACCCCAGTTCCTCAAGTATTTCACCTGTGGTCATTCTAATGATCTCTTCATCATCAATCAGCAGAACAAGTCTCTTCATGAAATAAAACCTCCGGAAAAATTATATACCCAACCAGGTGATAATCCCTAAACATACATTTTAGCGTAAAATAGCATCATATATCCCCGCCACATTGACGCCGGGAATAATAAAGCATTTTACAAATATGATAAACTAAGAATTAAAACTGTTCCCAACCAGTAAATATATTATACCATATTGTAAAGGAAAAAGAAAATATTAAATTATTTTATTACCAGAGAGGAATAATTTATCAGCTATAAACTTGAAATCCCCCATGTTTCGCATAGCTCAACACCCCCCTTTAATAAACTGACTTATACCCGCATCTTTCTGTGTAGCCCATAACATCCGGAGAAGGCCCCCTAAATCCCCCGGAGGGGGACTTAAAAGACATGTGTTTTAAAAAATTACGTTAAAATGAATGAATTTTACGATATTATTTTGAAGTCCCCCTCCGGGGGATTTAGGGGGCTTTATGAGTGGTAGGTACAAATCAGCTTACAAACAATTACAAATTCTGCGAATAAATATCCTATAACAGTGTTGTGTTTATAATGAATCTTACGGAATTTTCATCGACCATGAGTTTTTTAGAAATTGCTTCAGGATCCCATCCCTTATTGGAAAGCTCCCGTACGGTCTTTACGATATTATCGCTGAGATTTTTCCCCGGCATTGCCTTGATATCCCCCTTCACCTGCTTGAGAATGGGGTTGTTGTTGTCAACCGCCTGAATAAAGTCTGAAAACTCTCTCATCTTCATATCTGTCTGATGGAACATATCCTGAAGCCTGTTGTCGGTGAGGTCGATCTCCTTACGGATAGTCTCAACCTTGCCGAACATGGCGTGAATCTGCTTGACACGCTCCTCCATGTGATCTGAAAGACCATCAAGTTCATTAAGCCTGTCGCGAAGATCACGGATATCATTTTCTTTAGTCTTAAGTATGAGAGTCTCCTCTTCAACACGTTTGAGATGGCTCCCTATCTTCTCTATACGCTTGTCAGAACGGTCCACAACCTTCTCAAAGGCCTGGAGTCTGCTGTCTATAGTCTGGATAATAATATCCGACTTGTTTACAGAATCGAGGTTCCGTGAGATGATATCCTCGTACTGATGAAGTTCATTTATACGCTTTTCAACCGCTGAGTATGTTTCGGAAAGAGCATCGATTCTTGAGTTTACCGCATCGACACGTGAAACACTTTCAAGGAGTTTATCGGACTTGCTGACAACAAGATCATTGACTTCCATGAGGTTCCGTACTTCACTTTCGATATCGGCAAGTTTCTCTTTCTTCGCGTAGTATGTACGGATCTCTTTATCTGCAGCTTTTTTAAGCTCTTTAATCTGGTCAATATCGGCAACAAACTTTTCAAGATCTTTAGATTCCCTCTGAGCCTCTTCAAGAACCTTATGCAGCTGGGCAACAGCCTCGTTGACCTTCTTCATAAGCTGATCTGTTTTCCCGAAAATATCGTTATTCTGCTCGTAACGTACAATTTCGCTTCTAATCTCTCCAAGACGCCCTTCAAGATCGCTGAAGCTCTTCTGGAGAATATCGTTCTGGTCTGCAGCTCTCCGTCCGAACTGAGTCTCTTCATCCTTTAGTCTGTTCAGCATTGTATTAAGTCTCAGCTCAATGGACTGGTAATCCGAGTCTATGCTGCTGATCTTCTCTTCAGCTGTATCGATAATTCTGTTTTCAAGTTCAACAAATCTGTCTTCAAAATCTTCAATTCTCTTTCTAATCCCTTCAGCCTCACGTCTTGCCGCCTGAACAATTTCATCTTTCTTGGAAACCGCATGGATACTTAAATTATCAAGCTCTGTTCTTACTTTGTCAACTTCGTTCTCGAATGTGCTTACAAGTTTACCCTTTGATTCTTCTATATTAGTCTCGACATTCTTAATTTTCAGTGTGAGCTTATCTATATTATCATTTACTTCGGTTTTAAGATCTCTGGATTTCTGGGCAAACTGGTCGAAGAAAGTATTCTCCATAGCGGAAAATGTATCTTTCATTGCAGCAATCTGAGTATGAAGCGAATCGGCGCTCTCTACATTTCTGATTAATGGCGCTATCTTGATCCTGAAATTCTCAAGGAGAATATCACCCGTATCGGCAACTCGAGCTTCAAGCTCGCCCTTAAGGCTGTCGGTCTGCATATAGAAAGATTCTGTAATTTCACGCGATCTTTCACGCAGTTTATCTTCAAAATTTCCAGCCATATGAGTAAGCTGACCGTTGAGATTATCCACATTCTCCGAGAGAAAAGTAACCTTCTTGGCTATATCGGTAAAATTGTCCTTCGCCTGAGCTATAAACTGAATCTGCTTATTCACATCCTTTGCAGCGGATGAAATTATCTTTATATCCTCTTCGACCTTTTTCAGATTTGTCTTTTCAACGTCGAGCCCCTGAAGCCTATTTTCAATCTCGCGGATAGATTCCGACATGTTTTTAGCCAGAGCTCCGGACTTTTTGATGAGAATATCTATTTCAATAGTGGCATCCTGAAATTTACGGCTCTCCTTTTCCGTCATTTTTTTGAAATCATCAAAGACCTTTGACGAATATCTGCGGAGTTTAGCCATTTTCAGGTTGGCTCTATCGAATCTACGGAATAGAACCAGCATTAAAAAGCATGCGGCCAGAGTAATTATGTTTAGTATCATCGCGTGATCCTTAAAGAAGATGTTTATTTTTAAAAAACCAGATTTCAGATATTAAGTAAAACTCAATGAAACGGTTTAACCAGCAAGCGGGAATTTGTAAGAGATAAAGACCCTACCCCGCTGAATACTCATAACATGCCGCAGAATCGGCGGAAATCAGCTGCAGAAAGCATTCCGGAAACTGCGATTAATTTATAATACGACATAATATTTTATCTAAAAAGA
>PGXT01000260.1 GCA_002839285.1 Spirochaetae bacterium HGW-Spirochaetae-5
TTCCACCCAAAATTTTCATTTATTAAACCCTGTGGCAATTGTATCAGAAAATTAAGATAGTTGTCTTCAAATCCATATTGCTGAATAGCTTCAAGAAATTTTTGCGGTGGAATTAATATAAAAACACCAAAAATATATGGGATAATTAGCCGTTTTATTCTTCCATTTAAAAAATTTTCCCTTTTGGATTTCATTGCGAAATAAGTTCCTGCACCTGAAACCAGAAAAATAATATACATTCGCCAACTATGCATAAACTCTATGATATAGTTAATCGAAATGCTTGTTTCAGCGTTTTTCAAATGCCACGAATAAGTATCGAACAGGCGAAATGAGTGGAAAACAAACAACAGACCGAAGGCTATAACTCTTAGCCAGTCAATATAATACATACGTTGGTTAGAGTTCATATCTAATTGCTGGTTTGAGTTTCAAAATACTTTGAGATAGACGGAAGCATATGTTCTTTCAACCTGATGTGAAGCTTGTCTGTATGCCCACCATCAAACCAGAGAGTCTTCACCTTGATTTGGTTTTGCTCTAATAATTTAGAAACATACTTTGTCCCATCAGTTATCCAGCCATCATTTATCCCACAGTCCAGAATGATGTTTATTTTCTTTAGATTGGAATGGTGTTCCTTTATTTTTTCTTCCCATCCACCAAAGCCATTTATCCAGCAATTAAATTGTTTGTCATTTATGTTGGTAACTGTAACCGATGTATCAGGTAAATAAAAAAACGGTGGGGTCTCTAATGAAGCATCTGGACAAAAAGCACTACCATATGCGAGCAGAAACCCTTTAAGATAACCATCATATGGTCCGTATCTCAAATTAGCAGTAAGATATTTGTACCGTTCAATCTCATTTTTATTGGGCTCATTAAAGAATTCACTTATTACCTTCTGAATCTCTGAAATGTTCTGATATGAAGTTAAAAATCTGCTATTGAGAATTCCATTAACATCAAATAGTCCAGGACTTAATGAATACACCATACCAAAAATATCAGGATGTTTCATTGCTATGTGTAAAGCGCCAAAGCCCCCATTGAATTACCTGCAATAGCACGCGAATTGGGTGAAGGCTTTGTTTTGTATTTCCTGTCTATGTAATGAACTACATCATTTACAATATAGTCTTCCCAATTCCCATTGATTGGTGAATTAACATAAAAGCTCCCGCCTAAAAAGGTATTGCCGTCAACTAATACTATAATCATTTCATTTATCAGTTCCCGTTCAATTAAAGAATCTGCTACTTTTTGAAGTTCAAATCCGCTGTACTCACCAAATAGAAACTCCTTAATTGGGCTTGTAAAGCCGGGTAAATAATACAGAACAGGGTAATTCTTATTTGAGTTATCATAATTTTTGGGCAAATAAACGACAACTTTTTGAAGGGTGTCAATTCGCAACTTACTGTTATTTAGTGAAGATGCGTTAACTGTTTCAAAGTTCAAGTAGCTTTGACCAAAGCTTTTTTCCGATGTTAATGCCATCAAAAAAAATGACACAAGAATTATAAGTTTTGTCTTCATCCGATTTTTTTAAAGTTTGGGACAAAACTACATTTTGGTGTTGGGACAAATGCCCGAAAGTGTAAGTTCGGACTACAAGTATTGTTTTATGAAAAACATTGGAATGTCCGATTAGGTAAGTTTGGACTTAGCTGGGTAAGTCAAAATCCGATTTCTTGAATTCGGTTGGCGTTTTACCTGTGAATTGTTTGAA
>PGXT01000261.1 GCA_002839285.1 Spirochaetae bacterium HGW-Spirochaetae-5
GACACTCACATTAAAACACTACGGACAAAACTGAAAGAGATCAATCCCGAGATTGACCCCATAGAGACCCACCGCGGAGTAGGCTACTCGCTGAGAGAGGACCTGTGAGCATTAAGTGGCGCATAATAACTGGCTTTTTTATATTGTACGCAATCGGATTCTACCTTCTTTACGACTTCATTGCCAATGATATAAGACCCCGCTATCTCGAAACAGTAGAGGAGTCTCTGAATGATACGGCAAATATACTTGCATCTCTTCTCGAACAGGAGATTGAAAACTCGGTTATAAATGTAAACACCATTAAACCTGTAATAAAGAAAGCATACGAAAAAAACATCAGCTCACGTATATACGCTCTCCATAAAACAGGGGTCTCACTCCATGTATATATCACCGATCAGAACGGGATAATTATCTACTCTTCAAACAAATATATAAAAGAAGGTGCCGATTATTCAAAATGGCGCGACGTCCGTCTTACTCTTCTAGGCAAATATGGCGCAAGATCGTCACTACTTGACGAAAGTAATCCGAATTCAAAATCGATCTTTGTCGCAGCGCCGCTGAAATATAAAAATAAAATTGCAGGGGTAATCACAGTTATAAAACCTGAGGAGAGTATCGCTCTTTTTATTGAGATCGCAAAACGAAAGGCTCTGGTAACTGGAATTTTAACCTGCATGCTCTTTATATTTTTAAGTTTTATATTATCGATATGGATCAGCAGGCCGGTAAACCGTCTTACGGATTATGTTAAGTCACTGCGTGAAAACAAAAGATCAGAAATGCCCGCCTTCGCAGGGAAAGAGATAGTTACACTTGCTGAAACATTCAACGAAGTATGGGAGGACCTGAAGGGAGAGAAGTACATAGAACAGTATATTCAGACTTTAACTCATGAGTTAAAAAGCCCTCTCTCGTCAATAATCGGATCATCGGAACTTCTCGAAGATGACATCCCCGATGAACAGAAGAGAATTTTCTGCAAAAATATATTCCGCGAATCACGCCGTATGGAATCCATAATCGAAAGGATGCTGGAACTCTCATCCATTGAGAGCCAGGAGAGACTTAAGAATATTGAAAAAGCAGATCTGATACCGGTGATAAATGATATACTTGAGAGTCTCTACCCGGATTATCGTAAAAAAAATATTCTGATAAACAATAACACCTCTCAATCCCTTAACATCGAATGTGATATATTTCTGATACGTCACGCAATTCAGAATCTTATTCAGAATGCCATACGTTTCTCCGGAGATGGTGACACAATTACTATATCATCAGCTGTAACAGATAACCATATTTCCGTTATTATCACCGACTCCGGCGAGGGTATACCCGATTATGCTGCTGATAAAATTTTTAACAAGTTTTACTCTCTCCCCTCGCAGGGAACAAAAGTCAAAAGCACAGGACTGGGCCTCCCATTCGTGAAAGAGATCGCGGCGCTGCACAAAGGGAGTATTACAGTAAAAAACAATCCGGACAAAGGTGTAACGGCGGAGCTTACTCTTCCGGTAGAGCAGAATATGCCGGGATTGTGAACGAAATCCCCCCGTTTCACTTCGTGAAACATCCCCCTTTGATAAACTGACTTGTACCCACAACTCAATAGCCCCCAAACCCCCCGGAGGGGGGCTTCAAAAATTGGATATAACTTTTAGTATTTAACAATAATTGACAGGAGGAAGATGTCTTTACTCTAACTTTCTAAACAATTTT
>PGXT01000262.1 GCA_002839285.1 Spirochaetae bacterium HGW-Spirochaetae-5
ATAAAAAATTAGATAAACAAAGTCAAGACTAACCTAGTTATTTGTAAGTACTATTTTTGAGCGTACTAAAAAACCAGATTTGAAATCCTGTATTTTAAGTAGTATAATAGAAGTGGAATTTATTTGTGAAAGTTATTTCCGCTCTTATACATGCCATAAATTATTCTCAGTAATTTATTGGCACAGGCAATTAAGGCAGCTTTATAAACGAGAGGGTTCGTTTGTTGCCTTTTTTTGTTATAGAAATCAAGTATGCTGTTTGTTTTTCCGATCCTAACATTACTAGAAACAGCTAAGAATAGTAATGTTCTTAAACGTTTATTGCCCTTTTTAGTGATATGTAAATGCTCACCGGTCATCTGACCAGATTGATAGACTCTGGGATCAATGCCGGCATAAGCGACGAGTTGTTCACTCTTGTCAAAGCGATCTAGATCGCCTAACTCACCAATGAGTCTAATCGCTAGATTATCACCAACACCAGGTATACTCATGAGTTGATGATACATCGGTAAATCAATCACCAAATTTCTCATGTCATCCAAACATAACTCAATCTCGACCATTTGCTCACTAATCTTACTGACCATCGTTTTTAAGATAGAGACTTCAGAGGAATTACTTCGACAGCCTGATGACACGTTTTCAATATACGTTTTTAGCCTCTTTGCTTCATCCATAGATCTATTTTCTCTATATATCGTATCCTTCATGATATATTTCATCATCGTTTCTACGCGTCTACCTTTTAGTTCATCTGGATGAGCATATCTCTTTAGAATTGACATGGCGATATCGGTATATGGGTCTTGATACATCTCATCAAACCTTGGATACACGATATCTAGCACATTCCTAAAGTGAACTTTCATCTCTCTAAGCTGTTGAACCAGAAAGTTATAGTGGTTATTCATTCTTTGTAGATTTCCATATAGTTCATCTTTTTGATTATGCAATCTGTAGTCCTTCATAAAATAGGCCTTTGCGATGCTTTTACAATCTCGAGCATCTGTTTTTGTCGATCTTAAGTCTGTTTTACGTATCTTTGAGGCCTCTAATGGGTTAAGGATGATACACTTCTCTTCTTGATTCATCAAAAACGTTTCAAGTGCTTTATGATAGATACCTGTTGATTCAAATACGTATATGACATCACCATACGTTTGCTTCAATACTTGACCCAACTGATACATCGATTTAAACCCCTCTAAATCGTGCATCATAGGTGTCGCTCTACTCGCTGGTTTATCTATTTCAATAAACCCTTGATAATAGCTCTTGCCTTTGGATACGTCCACTGCTATACATGGACTCTTCATGTTGTATCCCACCTTTCTTTGTTGATGATACGGTTTATTTCAGTTTGAATACATTGACTTTTTTTCGTTATTCATACGAGCTTTTTGGCTCCATTAGATTTAAACTAGTTTCATGCATAAACTGAAATTGAGGACATTTTTTTATACGAGCTCAAAGCTCAAAAGAGACCACGTCCTTCCTTTCAAACTTTCTTTTCTATATGCCTATAAAAAAGAAAAGCTAAGAGTCATCTCTCTTAGCTCGTAGTAAATCATGGGAAGGCGTAGACTTTATAAATACTCAAAGGTATACAAGTTTTTACGAACTCGAGGTTCAAATAATTTAACTACGCCTTCGCCTTCATTTTACTACCAATGACTTAAAAATAAAAGACTAAGAGATAACTCCTAGTCTCATTATACGAAAAGA
>PGXT01000263.1 GCA_002839285.1 Spirochaetae bacterium HGW-Spirochaetae-5
GAGTCTTGAAGATGTTTCAGCAAGAGTATTAGCTTCATTGGCATTCCCGGCGTTCTGCCGTGTCGATGCGTTTGTCTCCTCAACAGTTGCAGCAATCTCCTCGAGTGATGATGCCTGTTCCGAAGTCCGCTGCGACAGATTTTCGTTCCCCGATGCAATCTCTTCAACAGCTCTAACCAGATTCTGCGATGCCATTATTATTTCAGATATAAGTTTTTCAAGATTATCAGCAGATGTGTTAAGGGCTTTACCGAGCTGACCAAGTTCATCTTTCTGATCAAGATCTATCCTTTCAAGGAAGTTCCCCTGGGCGATAAGTTCAGCGAATGCAAGACCTTTTTTTACAGGACCCGATACGGATTTTGAAAGAATAACAGTTATGACTGCACCGACAGCAAGAGATATAATAAGAATTATTAGAAGAAGAATATTTGTAGCAGCAACATCCTCATTCTGTTTCTGCTGAACTATTCGTCCATCTGCTACTTTAAGTTCTATCAGTTTATCAATAACGGCCCTGGTGTCTCTATAACCAATAGCCCATGCGTTCATATATTTTTCACCTTCTGCAATATTACCTTTCAAAAGCGCTTCGGCTATTTTTGGTCTTATTTCAGCGGCAGCTTTAGCTTTATCCAGAAATTCGTCCGTAAGTTTTTTTTCCTCATCAGTCATTGAAGAAGTCATATAGGAGTCTAAATTTTTCCTGTAATCCTCTGTAATAAGCCTGTTTTGATCTACCCTTTTCTGAATTTCAGCGATATTGCCTGCTTTCGCTGCATCAAGCTGAACCAGCATATTAACTCTCAGCTGGAGAAGATCTTTGTGAATATTGTTCAGCTCAAGCGATGTAATAAATCTGTTCCTGAAAAAATCATCAAACTGTTTATCCGCAGAACTCACAGCCATATAGGTATTTGCCGATATACCTAAAATAATAATTATAAAAATTGAACATGCCGACAAAACCTTTGTTGCAACTTTGAGATCATTAAACCATTTCATCTCTTTTCCCCTCATTCAAAAAAATTATATTTATTAAATATTAAAAAATTCCAGGACACCCGGAAGAAAATTACTGATAAAAAATACTTATTCTTTATAATATAAAAATAAGCATTAAAAAGAATTATTGCAAAATTAATTCTAACAAGAGAATATATTATAACAAAAAAAATGAAGATACGGTTTTCTTTTTTTAATTTTCACTGAAATATTAAAAAATTTTAACATAGATTATTTAGATTAATTTATAATTTCGGAAATAGTGTTATATTTATTAACAACTGCATGACCCCGGTCCAATGCCGGGTGTATTGAACAATTAAGATTTGACTTATTGAAACAATCTTAACATCAATCATCCCGTATCTTTTTATAATTTTTAGAGTTAAAATTGTTCAGTTGACAACGCAATACAATAAAGATATTTATTATTCCGTTTAATTTCAGCAGATATAAAACAGAAACTGAAAAAGGTCAGCAATGTCATGACAAATAAAACCGGAAAGGATGTTCAGCTCTCTTTCGAATTTGATAATTCAAACCAGAAAGTTAAGTTTATCACTGTCACGGGAAAATGCCGCTGCGGATATTCCGGGGAGTTTAAAAAGGGTGATATTGTACTTGAAATGACGGTACCGTGCCCGGAGTGTAATGCGGTGATAATTATTAAATAATCTCCGGGAAACATATCTTTAAA
>PGXT01000082.1 GCA_002839285.1 Spirochaetae bacterium HGW-Spirochaetae-5
CTGTTCAGCTTTCTCTCCTTATCCCAGTCCGGTTTGCTTTCACTCCCCCATGAACTGAAGAGAGTTTTAGCACCGCTTAAAGTATCATAAATAATAACGCCCGATTTTTCATCAGAGATCACAAGGCTGTTCCCCTTAACGGAGATTCCCCTGGGCGAAAGAAGCTCATCCATTAAAATTTCTTTGACGTAATTTCCGTAATGGTCAAATACAACAATCTTTTTATTTGAAGTGTCAGTTACATAGACATTCTCTCCAAGAACGGCAATATCAGTTGGATTTGCAAGTTCACTCTCGTAATCCCCCATCTTCCCGAAACTGAGAACAAACCGTCCGTTTACATCAAATTTCTGTATCCGGTAATTTCCCCCATCTACTATAAAAAGAAAACCCTTCCGGTCAAAGCAGACACCCTTAGGACCGTGAAAGAAACCCTCGCCATTACCGCTTCCGCCGAATTTTTTGAGCATCTTCCCTTTATCGGAAAAAATATATACCATATCACTTTTAAAGTCTGATACAGCAAATGTCTTATTGAATATATCAATACCATAAAGTCCGCCTCCGAAACCAGGCCTTATAATCTCCTCTCCAACACCATTGGGATCTATTTTTACAACCTTGGATACAGAGAAAGATGTTATATAAAGATTCCTTTCATTATCAACGGCCATATCGGCAGCATCAGGGAATGAGAATTTTTTCATCTCTGAAGATTTATATTCACTCTGAAGAAGATAGTTTACATCGGAGTCATCCCCGCTATAGGCATTTCTGAAGTGCAGGCTTTCGATACGGTTTTTGATTGCTATGTTATCGGGATATATTTCCAGTGTTTTATTCAATTCGGTGAGAGCGGTGGATTTAAAACCGGATAATTTGTACGATCTTGCCAGATAATCCCTTGCGGAATAATAGTCGGGATACTCCTGTACAGCTCTGCGGAAAAAATCCGCAGCGGCAAGATACTGCATATTATTAAAATAAACCACTCCCTTTCTGAAATGATTCTTTGCTGATTCAAACTTTGCCGGATTGATATCGGGGTAGACCGAAACCAGCGGTGTAAGTGTAAACAGAAGAACATAGAAAAGAAGAAAAATCCTTTTAACTCTCATCACCATTGTACCAGCACTTTTAAATTTGTTTGTATTTATCAATATCAATATTAAAATATTTTCCCGCCCCATCCGCCCTGACGGACACCTTCCCCATAAAAAACGGGGAAGAACAGGGAAAGAATACATTATCTATTACATTTTAGATTATCGGCATTTTGAACAAAACTTACATGCTAATATGACATAATATTGCATCTTCTGTCAATAATATTTGACAATTATTCCCCGGTGTAAATATTAAATTCATCAATAAAAGCATATTAAGTGCTGCCGCTCGAGTGATAGGTTTATCAACTGCCGGCAGCTGCAGGAAGTCGATTAAAAGCAGGCCTATAACCCTGTAAAATCAGGTTATAGAGACTCCACCCTAAACGATTACGATTCCCTATACCGGAATTTACGCCGGTTATAGAAAATAAACCGGATTCAGGTCATGAATTATGATAGTTACCGCCTCAGTGATATTTTTAATAACCTACATAGGGATCATTTTCACACGCCTGCCCGGAGTAAATATCGACAGACCCTCTGCATCATTTTTCGGTGCGGTGGCCATGATTGTTTTCGGTGTTTTTACTTTTGATGAAGCGATCAGAGCTATAGATTTTAATACTATTACCCTCCTTATAGGAATGATGATAATTATAACAGTTCTTGAACTTGACGGTTTTTTCGCATTTATAGCAAACAAAACCATTACGCTTGCAAAAAATGAAAGAAGACTTCTATTTATTGTTATATATACGACAGGGATTTCCAGTGCATTTCTTGTTAATGATGCGGTTGTTCTTTTATATACTCCAATTGTAATATCAATATGCCGTGATTCTAAAATCAATCCCATACCATATCTCATTGCCGAAATACTCGCCTCCAACACGGGGAGTGCGATGACAATAACAGGGAACCCGCAGAATATGCTCATCGGCATCAACTCCGGGATAACATACTCAAAATTCCTTCTTCACCTCATGCCGGTTTCAATTATAGGGATGCTTATCATATACTTTGTTGTCAGATTTTTATATCCGGTTAACTTCAAAAGAATTAATCCAATCGATCCGCGGCCTGGATCTTACGAGTATAACTATCTCTCCATGAAATTTTCCGCCCCCATATTTATACTTGTCATAATTCTATTCTTTATCAACGGAAGACTCGGTTTATCAATCCCGGTAATATCCCTGATCGGGGCCTCTCTTATACTTATACTGGGTAAGATTAAACCCTCAGAAGTAATAAAAAATATCGACTGGGTTCTTATTCTGTTTTTCGCCACTCTATTCATTGTAGTAGGAGGGATAGAGAAAACCGGACTTATCCAGCATATACTTAATGCTTACACCATCGGCCCCGATCTTCACGGCATAGGGGTAATTCACATCACAAGTCTTATCCTGTCGCAGATCGTCAGCAATGTGCCCTATACAATTTTAATGATCCCCATACTGAAAAGCTCAGGGAGCGACATCATCTGGCTCTCCCTGGCCTCGGCATCAACAATTGCAGGTAATGCAACAATTTTCGGCGCCATGGCAAATATTATTGTTATTGAGTCAGCGAAGAAGCATGGAGTGAGCATAACTTTTTTTGAGTTTCTTAAAGCGGGATTAATTGTTACGGCTCTAACCCTTTTTCTTTCGGTTTTTCTGCTTTATGTTCAGATGCCGATAGTTTAGACAGTTTTACGGGAAAGATATGCTCTGCCCCATCCAACTGTCTGAACCTTGATTCAGACAATGAGAGTTTTCACTTTACCACCAGTTTTCGGGCAGAAATTCAGATATCAATTTCGAAAATTTCCAGAAACCTTATTGACTTCCACATAACAGGTTTAACATGGTAATCAATTTTTCACATTAATATGGAGGACATGACGTGTTTAAGCCTAAGTTTTTTTCCTTAATAAGTTCATACACAAAAGAGCAGATTATCAAAGACATGACAGCGGGAGTTGTTGTCGCAATCATTGCGCTCCCTCTTTCGATCGCTCTTGCAATAGCATCGGGAGCTTCACCGGAGAAAGGGCTCCACACAGCCATAATAGCCGGTTTTCTAATCTCATTTCTCGGGGGGAGCCGTGTACAGATCGGCGGTCCAACGGGAGCATTCGTAATTATAGTATTTGGTATAATTCAGAAACATGGTTTTGACGGTCTTATTATCGCCACCATCATGGCTGGAATTTTTCTTATAATTTTCGGCCTTGTAGGGCTCGGGACATTTATCAGGCTTATACCGTATCCTATAACTACCGGATTCACAAGCGGAATCGCTGTTGTTATATTCACCACACAAGTAAAGGATTTCCTGGGATTATCAATCGAAAAAATGCCCGCAGGATTTGTAGGAATGTGGAACTCATTTGCTCTGAATGCCAGGACAATAAACTTCTGGGCAGCTGGAGTTGCATTTATATCTCTGCTGACTATAATATACTGGCCGAAGATTACCGGTAAAATCCCGGGGTCACTTATAGCAGTAATCGGAGCATCTGTTGCCGTATATTTTTTCCAGATACCTGTTGAAACAATAGGTTCAAGATTCGGAGAGATATCATCATCACTCCCGGCAATATCGCTCCCTGTAATTACATTTGATAAAATCGAGCAGCTGATTATGCCCTCAATAACAATAGCTCTTCTTGCGGGAATTGAATCACTGCTATCTGCCGTTGTTGCAGATGGTATGATCGGAAGCACACACCGCCCTAACGCCGAACTTATTGCCCAGGGAACCGCCAACATCGCTTCGGGATTATTCGGAGGATTGCCGGCTACAGGTGCAATCGCGAGAACAGCCGCTAATATCAACAACGGAGGGAGAACACCCATTGCCGGGATGACACATGCAATCGTTCTCCTTATAATGCTTGTGGCATTTATGCCGCTGGCAAAATTTATCCCCATGTCTGCTCTGGCAGCTATTCTAGTTATTGTAGCTTACAAGATGAGCGAATGGCACAGTTTCAAATCGCTTTTAAGGGCACCTAAAAGTGATATAACCGTACTTCTTATAACATTTTTACTGACTGTATTTATAGATCTTGTAGTTGCAATAGAGATAGGAATGATCCTGGCAGCACTTCTTTTTATGAAGAGGATGTCAGATGTTACCGAGAGCGGTTTTACCCACGAACAGGCAGAGGATGATACATCAGACTTAAAAAAATATCTCGATTCCCGCAACATCAAACTCCCCAAGGGTGTGGGTATATATGAGATAAACGGACCTTTCTTCTTCGGTATTGCCGACAAGTTTCTGGAAGGGGCTGTCTTTGACAGAAGCCCGGTTCCTGTACTGATTATAAGATTGCGGAATGTTCCGGCAATGGATGCAACGGGACTTCACGCGCTGACCAGACTCTTAAGCAAATGTAAAGACCTGGGGACACAGATGATCCTCTCCGAGGTAAGAGATCAGCCTATGAAAACAATGACAAGAGCCGGTTTTTTTAATCACCTTAACCTGGAAAATGTCTGTTTCACTTTTGAAGCTGCTGTAAAAAGAGCGGCTGAATTAAGAGAAAATAGTAAAAAAAAGCATTAAACAGCTGAAAAACTGCAATAACAAAAAAATCCCGGCATTAAGAACCGGGATTTTTTTTAGATCTGAAACAGAAAATTTTAATTACAGTCTTTAATAATTATTCAACTCAGGCTTCAGTACAAAAAAAAAATAAATCCCCGCCGCCTTCGGCGGCGGGATAATAGTTTTTTTTACTTTAGAAAAGTTAAAGAACAAATACTGAATTACAACCTGTTATTGTTTCTCAATGCAAAAATTATCATCTTCCTCATAATACGCTCTTTGATTGAAGCAGGCTCTGTCAGCTTCATCCGTTCAATATGCCTCTGGGCAGACTTTGGAATAGGTCTGATCAGCTCAAGAAGCAGTCCTTTAACAAGTTTTAACGGATATCCTGCAGCAAGACCTTTCATAGCCTTAAGAGAACCTCCAAGTGCTATATCATCGGGAAGCAGATCTGTTCCGAACGGGAACGGCTGAAAATATCCCTGATCCTGATAAGGCTTAAGCAGCTTGACAATCTTATCAGGAGTATTGTGACGGTACTCTTCAGGAATTTCATAATCCATTGGTATCTTTTTAGCCTTCTTTGCCTGATCAAGCAGCTGCTTCTGAAAACGTGAATCAGCTACATTTATCATTGCAGCAATAACTTCCATATCCGGTTTACCTCTTACATCGGCAATCCCGTATTCAGTTACTATGATATCCCTCATGTGTCTTGGAATTGAACAGTGACCATAACTGAAAACTATATTAGACTTAAGAGCCTTCCCTGATCCTTTGGTACTCTTTACCATCATTATAAGTCTTCCATCCGGAAGCGCCTGAGCCATGGATACAAAATTGTACTGACCGCCAATACCGCTTACAACCCTTCCATCCTGAAGCTGATCCGATGCAATAGATCCAAGAATACTTGCCGTCATACCTGTATTTACAAATCTTCCATCTTTTCTCTGAAGCGCTCTAAGCTCTTCGCCGCCGTAAAGCTGATTTACTTTTTCAACACCGGACATTGCAAAAAGCTGTCTCTCCTCTTCACTCATATCATTAAGAGCCTTATAAAATGCCTGCGGACCGAAATAGAATGCACCGAGAATTACATGGCCATTGAGCAGCTCTTTCCCTAAAATTTTTCTTATTTTTGTTCTGTTAGCTTTATCATTCAGGTCAACTGAATAACTGGCCTTGCCGTCCTTTATTGCAGTCTTTGTATATTTAAGATCTTTTTTCAGAATTCCATATTCGGTTAAGAAATTAAAATCGTCTTCTGTAAGCTTTGCATGAATCGCTTTCATATCAATAAGTTTGTCAATGATATCAGCCGGAATTTTATCCGCGGCAAGCTCCCCTTTATTAATCAGCTGCATAAGAGGTACACTGTCAAAAACCTTTCTCTTGAGAATTTTATTTTTATACATCTGCATAAAGGCATCAACAAACATCTCTGATGATCCGTAAAGACCCTGTTTGAATACTTTAGTATCACCCCATTTCTTTATAAGATCGGCATATCTTGTTTTTATGCCACTCTTATCCAGAATTTCATGATATACGTCATTATGATTATTTCTCATGACAAGACCGGCAACTATAGCATCACCAAGAGCTCCAATACCTACCTGAATAGTTCCGCCGTCCTTAATCAGAGTACTTACATTTATGCCTATCATATGGTCAGGAAGCGCAACAGCGTCCTTAGGAGCGCCGAACAGCGTATAATTAAATTCCTCTCCGCGAAGAATAATATCATAAGTATCAGCTCCCACAACCGCATCACCATACATATATGGCATCTTTTCATTTGCCTCGGCTATTATGGCAACCTTCATCCCGGCAGCTCTCTTATCTTTTAATGTCTGCACTGCCTCTATACATATATCAGTGTTGCAACCCATGGAGTACGCTGCTTTCCCGTTAAATTCACGGACCGATATAAGCTGAGCAAAAACATTAGCACCATAATCCATGGCGTCACGGCAGCAATGCGTATAGTTAGAGGAAAAATGACGCATCTGATAATGAGGATTATTCAGATTCGCCCCTGCTTTACAGAAAAACTCAAAAATTTCAACATTCTTGGCAAGTTTACCATCTCTCAAATCGAGCATAAAATCGAAATCAAGTACACCTTCAAAAACCCTGTCAGAAATCGGTTTCAAAAATCTTTTTTCTATATCGGTATGGCCTCTGGGCTTCTCCAAAGGAAGTGCTGTAATTATCTTAAGACTTATTTCGGGATCCTCTTTAGCTCTGCGGTAAAACTCATTAGAAATAAGTATCGGCTTTCCCAGAGCAAGAGTCATACCGAGCTTAATATCCTTACCCACATGCTTGATCACCTGATCCACGCACTTCTTCACATCATTAGAAACAATACCTGTTTTTCCATTCATTAACGCACCTGCCATTTTATTAAATTTTTTTAAAAATTAAAAAATGCTACATTATATTAAATACTGAATATCTGATAAAATGTATCAGAACCGATATTCTTTCCCGGATTTAGCTTTAGTACAAAATCTTTAAATACCCCGGTAATAAAAAAATACTGATTCTTTTAACTTATATTTTAATATAATAATTTAATTATTCCCGTTAAACTAAAATCTTATTAATATATAAGTTTGTTTATTAATAATACATTTTGATGCTTTTGTCAAAAGTTTACACTATATTTTTTTATTTACTACCATTTTTTTATTCAACATAAGATAATTAAATAAAAAGTTATGCGATTATATTAGGAACGATAATCACAAAAGAGATAATATGTAGCAATAATGAACATAGCAGCATATGACTATGCCGCCCCCGCACCACAGCCGTTGGCAAAACAATATTGATGAAAACTAATAATTTCAATGATTATAATTAAGAATTCAATATTGAAGTCCAACGACTGGGATTTAGCGGACTTAGAAAAAGTGCCTTGCCCCCTCCGGGGGTGCGGGGGCTGGGGAGTTTGGGCGAGTATATGGTTATTTCTTCTTAAACATCCTGGCTAAAAACTGCCCGGTATAAGATACGCCTATTTTACTCAGTTCTTCAGGTGTGCCCGTACCGAGAAGAGTTCCGCCGGCATCTCCCCCCTCGGGACCGAGGTCGATCACATGATCAGCAGTCTTTATTACATCAAGATTATGTTCAATTACGATTATTGTATTACCCTTATCAACAAGAGAATTAAGCACTTCAATAAGTTTTTTAATGTCATCAAAATGAAGACCGGTTGTGGGCTCGTCAAGTATGTAAACGGTTTTACCTGTGGCACGTTTCGAAAGCTCTGTTGCGAGTTTTATTCTCTGCGCCTCACCTCCCGATAGAGTTGTGGCGGGCTGACCGAGTTTAATATAACCAAGACCCACACGTTGAAGAGTTTCAAGCTTTGAGTTTACAGCCGGTATGCTTTCAAAAAAGGGAACTGCCTCATCTACAGTCATATCAAGGACTTCAAAAATATTCTTTCCTTTAAATCTCACTTCAAGAGTTTCGTGATTATACCTCTTCCCTTTACATACATCGCATGTAATATAGACATCAGGCAGAAAGTGCATCTCTATTTTTTTTACTCCGTCCCCTTCGCAGGATTCGCATCTTCCGCCGGAAACATTAAATGAAAATCTGCCGGCCTTGTAGCCGCGGATCTTTGACTCGGGGAGTTTCGCGTAAAGGTCCCGGATCGGTGTAAAAAGCCCCGTGTATGTCGCTGGATTCGAACGGGGTGTCCGCCCGATTGCCGACTGATCTATATCTATAACTTTATCCAGATACTCCAGCCCGTAGATTTCGTCAAAGGCCCCGGGATACTCCTTTGACTTCATCATCAGAGATGAAAGAGCCTTGTATAATATTTCAATTACCAGTGAAGATTTCCCCGAGCCGGAAACACCCGTTACAGCAGTAAAAACTCCCAGGGGGAAATCCACATCTATCTTTTTCAGATTGTTTTCACGCGCGCCCTTAATACTTATGAATCTTTCTGATTTACGTCTTACAGAGGGAACAGGAATAGATTTTATCCCTGAGAGATAATTACCCGTTAATGATTTAGCGCAGGCCTTGATCTCCTCAGGAGTACCCGCCGCAACAACGTATCCCCCTTCAACACCTGCACCGGGCCCCATGTCTATAACGTAATCCGCGTCCATTATTGTATCTTCATCATGTTCAACAACCAGTACGGTATTGCCTATATCCCGAAGATGCTTTAAAGTCTTCATCAGCCTTTCATTATCCCTCTGGTGAAGCCCTATACTAGGCTCATCAAGGACGTAGAGAACACCTGTAAGCGCCGACCCTATCTGTGTGGCAAGCCTTATCCGCTGCGACTCACCGCCGGAGAGTGTCCCTGCGGCCCTTTCAAGAGTAAGGTAGTCGATACCCACATCATTCAGAAACTTAAGCCTGGTTTTGATCTCCTTAAGAATCTGTTCCGCTATTTTCTGTTCTGTGGGATTAAGCACCATTTCATTGAAGAACTTAAAGGAGTTCTTTATTGACATTGATGAAATTTCATCAATACCGCGGTCACTTACTTTCACCGAAAGACTTTCAGGACGGAGCCTTTTACCCTTGCAGACAGTACATGTATTGTTTGACATATACTTCTCCATCCATACACGCATATCTTCAGAACTTGTCTCTTTATATCTTCTTTCAAGATTAGGGAGAACACCCTCGAAGGATCTTGAGAATTTAAACTCAGATTCAGTCCGTTTAATATTATAATTTATCTTATCACGACCTGAACCGTAAAGTATTACTTTCTTAACTTTTTCGGGGAGATCTTTCCATGGAGTATCGGGATTAAAACTGAGGCTTTTAGCCAGGGACTGAATTGTTTCAAGATACCAGTAGCTGGTACTTTTACCCCATACTTCAAGTACACCTTCATTGAGTGATTTTTCCGGATCGGAAACAATCCGCTCCGGATCAAACTGCATTATAAACCCGAGACCGTCACATTCCGGACATGCGCCGTATGGAGTGTTGAATGAAAACATTCTCGGTGACAACTCGGACATCGATATTCCGCAATCGGGACATGAAAGCTCTGTAGAAAAAAGAAACTCCTTATCATCAGTGAGAATGGAAATTATGCCGCCGCTGAGATCCATGGCAGTTTCAATAGATTCGGCAAGACGGGGTCTTATTCCGTCTTTAATAACAATTCTATCTACAACAATTTCTATTGTATGCTTTTTCTGTTTTTCAAGTGCAATCTCTTCTTCAACCGTGCGGAACTCGCCGTCAATCCGCAGACGGACAAAACCGTTTTTACGTGCTTTTTCGATAAACTCGACATGCTCACCCTTTTTCCCGCGGACAAGCGGAGCAAGTATCTGACACTTTGTATTCTTTTTGAAAGTCAGAACAGATTCAACAATCTGATCTATGGACTGGGATGATATTTTTTTTCCGCAATTATGGCAATAGGGGACACCTATTCGTGCATAGAGCAGCCTGAAGTAATCGTAAATTTCGGTTACCGTACCGACTGTTGATCTGGGGTTCCGGTGAGTTGTCTTCTGTTCGATGGATATAGCCGGAGATAAACCGTCAATAAAATCAACATCGGGCTTCTCCATCAGACCAAGAAACTGCCTGGCGTAGGCAGAGAGAGATTCAACATATCTTCTCTGCCCCTCGGCATAAATTGTATCAAAAGCAAGCGAAGACTTACCGGACCCTGAGAGCCCGGTTATAACAACAAGCTGATCTCGCGGTATTTCAAGTGAAATATTTTTAAGATTATGCTCCCTGGCTCCCTTGACGATAATTTTCCTGTCTTTCATATCAGAGTGATATTAATCGAACCGCACATAGGGCAGATTACATCTCTCTCCATATCCTCTTCAATATCGTGCTTCTTTTTGATGAGTATATCATCCCATCTGTAATCACAATCTTCACAGGCATAGCTTATATGAACTTTTCTCTCGTTGCCCTCATCATATGAATCATCATCATCGTCCAGAAGATCATCGGAATCTTTCAATTCCTCTTCATTATAGTTTTCTTCATAATAATCATCTTCATATACTTGATCATCTAAATCTTTTTCCATGTAATCGTCACCCATTTTAATACCCGCCTTTTTTATGATGATTTTGTATTTACCAATATCCGCAAATTATAAACCAGCAGACACACTTTGAATAGCAGAAAAAAAGGGAGATTATTTGTCAAAAGATTTTATTGAGTTATTTAAAAATTTTTGGTTCTATCTCTTTAATTGTACTCTTTGAATCAATAGGCATTAACTCAATTTCGTTTATTTTTTTTGTAGTAACAATAATATCCCAGATTCCCCAGTTACCGGCTTTACCGGCATACTCATGTATTATTATATCAAACCGGCCGGGATATGACAAATCAAATGGCACCGTAACTTCAAACTTTTTTTTATCCGACATATATGTTACATCAGCTGTTCCAACCTGACGCTTGTTACCATGCACATCTCTTATGAAAATTTTTAATTTGGAATTAAAAGGAATATCATCCTGAGTATAACGGAGGAAATCGAAGTAAATTTTATACATAAAATCTTTTTTATAACCGGTGACTGGAATAACAGTCTGGTAACCGGACAGGAAAAACCCCTTACCGTCAGCAAAAGGAGGAGCATCAGGAACAAGGTTAAGATTTAAGTGGTATGCCCATTCAGAAACAGTTTTAAAATCAACCGCCTCAACTTCCGAATCGCCCGACTCACTCTTCACGACAACACTGCTTATAACAACCGTATCACTCTCTGAAATAATCTGAGAGTGAACAAACATCGAAGCAGCGATTACAAAGGCGCACACTAAAAAAACATATTTTTTTATTATGAACATAAAACCTTTTATAATGTCCGCACCTTTATTTTTCAAACATATAAACCCTATAAGCAATCAGTAATAATTCCTAAACTTTTCTGTAATAAAAAAAACTCTATTATCCCCGCCGCCGAAGGCGGCGGGGACATATAATCTTCAATTTTTACACTAAAATACACGGTAAGGAATTAACACTGATAAGTAATAAAAAAACTATCGTATGAGTTTCATTACCTTTTCAGCATCAAGATTGGAAATATTTTCAAGCCCGGATGGAGCTTTCTTTAAAGTTTCACTTACACCGGCCATGAGACTTTCAGCCTTTCTGCTCCCGGTAAGATCAGAAGCGATAATATTATCCATCTCCACCTGAATCCTGGTTAGAGAATTTATATCATTTGATATTAAAGCTTTAACATCGATCTTCTTTGACTCCACCTCTTGAGGAGTAAAAGTTGTTCCGACAAAATCTTTCAGTATTTTGCTGTTGTTGAATGTAGTCTCGTTTAAAATTGTTTCAGCTGCATCGGCAGATGGAGCAGAGAGGAGCTGATCAATTCCATCACGGATAACCTGATTTTTAGTAAGAGATATCTGAATATCCCTAACTTCTTTCCCGAGAGCTTCTATTCTTGAGTTGATGACTTTGCTGATATTAATTGAATCGGACTTAGGACTTTTAGTATCCAGTTTTACTTCTGTCTCTTCAGTTTTTTTCTTATTGTTAATCTTCTGGGCTGATCCCAGAATACCGTCGGCAGTTACTTTCATCTTACACCTTCCATTGTGTCTATTTATATTTTTTTGATACAGCACTCCTGTTACTAAGTTAATAAGAAGATTATAATCTGTCAATTAATTATGAACAAATTTATTTAAAATTCTATAAAAACATGGTTTTTTACCGGTATTTCTAATACCTGTCTGAACCATGATTCACCTGATTAAAGGATTTCCTTGATTAAGATGGAGTTTACTACCCCTATATCATGAAAATCCTTTAATCCCTTAATCAAGGTTCAGACAATGGAAAGATTCAATAAATAATAAAATTTACAAAAAAAACTGGAAGATGCGGCACTCAAGGGGTTTGTACGAGCAAGGGGTTACAACCACTTGCTCTACACTTCAACTCTGTCCATCTTAAGGGAAACCAGTTTGGAAACACCGGGATCCTCCATTGTTACTCCATAAATAGACTCACTGATATTCATGGTCTTTTTATTGTGAGTTACAATAATAAACTGGGTGCTCTTCGAAAACTCGCGGAGCATTTTAACAAATCTCTGTATATTCTGTTCATCAAGAGGAGCATCGATCTCATCAAGAAAGCAGAATGGAGATGGTTTTACCATATACGTGGCAAAAAGCAGAGCAATCGCGGTGAGCGCCCTCTCACCCCCGGAAAGGAGGTTGATATTTTTAAACTTTTTCCCCGGAGGTCTCACCATGATGTCAATTCCGCTATCGAGAACATTCTGAAGGTCACTCATCTCAAGAAAGGCTTCTCCCCCTTCAAAGAGTCTTTTAAATACATCGGAAAAATTTTTCTGAATGTCATTAAAAGTACTCATGAAGAGATCTACTGATGTTTTGTTAATATCTTCAATAACAGAAATTATATCCTGTCTTGCCTTCTCTATATCTGTCTTCTGATCAATATAGTATTCAAACCTTTTCTTAAGATCACGGAACTCCTGAATTGCCAGATTGTTGATCGGACCCAGATCCTGAATTTTCTTTTTGAGCTCCTGAATTTCGTTCTGAAATTCATTTGCCATTGTATCATTTATCTTAAGATCATTAAGTTCGTTAACTTTCTTCTCATACTCAGTCCAGAGATAATCCTGTATGCCATCCCTTTTAAATGAGAGTTCAACACCTGCCCTTTCCATTGTGTTGATTTTTTCAAGGGCCTTTGCAAGTTCCTCTTCATCTTTACGTGATTCGGTTTTACGTTTGATTATATTGTTTTCTATTTCACTTCTTCTGGAAACAAGTTCGCTTATGCTGGCCTTAAGTGCTTCACTCTTTTCGTTAAACTGAATAAGTCTGTCTTCAGATTCCTTTATCTCTTTAGTCAGCTCATCTATCGATTTATCTGTCCGGGCAATCTCTTCATTGAAATTTTCAATCTGTTTCTTCACGTCATCAATCTGATGTGTCAGAGACACAAGCTGTTTCTCAATCCAGTTGCTGTCGTTTTCGTATCTTGCAAGGTCTCTTTCTATACGGGTGAGCATTGCATTGATGTTTTCAAGCTCGGCCTGCTCGTTCTGAATAAACTCGTCGAGAAGTCCGTTGTCAGCTCTGAGCGAATCGACTTCAAGAACCATCTCTCGTATACGCTTGTCAAGATTCTCCTTATCGGCGTGTATACCGGTTTTATCGAAGAGAATTGAACGGAATCCGTCCTCGTAGCTTTCAAATTTGTAAATGTTATCTTTAAGATTTTTTACGTTTATCTTTTCAAGGAACATCCAGGCACGGTCGAATGATCTGACCTTCAGCTCGTCAATGGCGTTGTTCAGATCCATCTCTATCTGGCTCAGTTCACCCTCGATCTGGCGTTTTACTTCCTCTCTTTCGTGTTCTGATCCTTCAAGCTCGATCTTTCTCTTTTCGATAGCATCAACAAGTTTCTTAATTACAACTTCCAGAGCTTCGCGGAGTTTTTTAAGTGTGGATTCGTTTTCACGGATCTTCCGGTTATTCTCCTCGATTTTATCCCTTGAATTATGAATTGAATCTATTTTCTTTTTTCTTCCTTCGAAGAATTCAGCAAGTTTTCTTTTATCCTCAGCTATCTTCTCTTTAAGGTCAACGGCAGTCTCTTCACTCTTCTTCTTTTCAGTAACCAGACGGTCTAAGCTCTCGGCTCGCTCTTCAAGTTTTTTAACAATATTCTTTTTCCGCCCCTGATGCTCTTCAACAAGCCTGCGGTTTTTTTCCGTGGATATATCTATTGTCTCACGACGCACTCTGTATGCATCGAGTTTTTTCTCTATCTCAAAGAGCTGATACTGCAGATCATTCTTTTTCTTTTCATCTTTTTCATTTTCAGCAGAAGTTGTGGATACGCGGCCAACAATCTCCTCACGCTCTTTCTGGAGTTTATCGATGTCGGCCTGATTCTTTTCGAATTTTTTTACGATATCACGGAACTTGAGAATATTCAGTTTTATGTCGAGGTCAGAGAGTTTACCTTTAAAATTCAGAAACTCCTTTGTTTTTTCGGCCTGTTTTGATTTTAATTCCTTTTCACGCTCTATCTCTTTTATAATATCATTCAGGCGGTTCAGGTTCTCGCCGGTATCCTGCAGTTTTTTAAGCGATTCCTTTTTCTGCATTTTATAACGTGAAATCCCCGCAGCTTCTTCAAAGAGATATCTTCTGTCCTCGGCTTTGGTGGAGAGGATAAGGTCCATCTTCCCCTGCTCAAGTACTGAATATGCCGATTTCCCTATTCCTGTATCCATAAAGAGTTTATCGATATCTTTTAATCTTACGGGGGATTTATTGATCAGATACTCCGATTCTCCGTCACGGAATATCCGCCTGCTTATAGTTACAGTATCGGAATCGAAGTCGAGAATTCTGTTTGTGTTATCAATGGTGAGAGAAACCTCTGCAAGTGAAAGGGCCTTTCTCTGATCAGTTCCGGAGAAGATAATATCCTCCATGGTCTGACCCCTGATATTCTTCGCCTGTTTTTCACCCAGAACCCATTTTACAGCATCCACCACATTCGATTTACCGCAGCCGTTAGGACCGACAATAGCAGTAATTCCCGATTCAAACTCGACGTGAGTTTTATCAGCAAATGATTTAAAACCGAACATGTCCATTGATTTAAGAAACATATATATCCACTTCTTTTAGTATTTACTTTAAATTTTATAAAATTTCAAAGGAAGAAATAAGGTAACTACTTATAAACCGGCGGTGAAGAACAATTTCACCGGATTCTGAGCAATTACAAAATAAGGCGTTATAAGCATTTAAAAGTCTGATAAATATCTATATAACAGGAAAAATGTATAATAATATTCCTTATATACTTAAAAATAAATACAGTACTTTAAGCAAGAAGATTTTTACAGGTGAATCAAAAAATTAAGTTCATAGATATGAGTATTTACCACCCTCTTTGATAAAGAGGGTTTAAACTTCCGGGATTTTATAACCCACTTTATTAAAGGGGGATGTTGAGCGAAGCGAAACAGGGGGATTTTAAGTTTATTGCTGATAAATTATTCATAACACACCAATTTTCATTTTAAATTATTGATTCAAAATCATAGGGTCAGAGCTCTAGTTGTCAGCACCGGGGAGCTTTATAGAAAATTTTCATCCATATAAAAATAACTTTTTCTTTTAAATATAAACATTTTTAAAGAAAATTGATTCTTGACAGAAGTAAAATTGTGTATATTATGATTTATACACTTGTAATAGCCGAAGAGGGACTTAATGAAAAACAGTATTGCCGCAAAAATTACACTCCTGACCGGAGCATCAATTATAATATGCTCGGTTATAGCGTGCAGTATCTATTATATACAATACACAAATGAACTGGATAAAAACATGTTCGAAAAACTAAGCTCCGGTGTTACCATTATCCGGGATATAGCAGATTTAGAAAATATTCACACCCTTGACAAACCCGAGCTGAAATTTACAGAGTACTACAGAAAGACCCTGGAACAGTTTCATGCGGTAAGCCGCACAATGGGATTCTCTTCACTTTATGCAATGACTTTGAAAGATGATAAACTGACTTTTATTTTCGACACCATCAATAAACCGGACGGCAGCGAAGAGGTGAGTGACTTTTTAAAAGTTTACGAAAGCCCTCCCCCTGAAACCACACAGGCTGTCAGCACGGGAGAAATTACATTTACTGAAAAACCTTTTACAGATGAATTCGGAACATTCCAGTCGGTCTTTCTGAAAATCAGAGCCGGAAATAATGATGTGGTAATTGGCGCCGATTACGATATCAAAGACATCAAAAATATTAAAAACAGAGCCCGGCTTCTGTTTGCCGGTATAATTACTGGAATAACCGGCATAGCTATACTGATGGTTCTCTACCTGAGAAAGATTGCGGTCAATCCCATACTTGAAGTAATTAAAAATCTGAATGATATAACTGAAACTGCTGATCTTAAAAAAAGAATAAGCGTTTCTTCACATGGCGAAATAGGGATCCTTGCTGTAAACTTCAACGGCTTTATGGATCGCGCATCTGACATACTCAGGGAGATTGACGGGATATCGCTGAAGCTTGCATCGTCATCGGCAGAAATGTCATCGATAAGCGCCGCGTTTACCGACACAACCCGGACACAGGCCGAGAGTTCCAACGAAATCATCTCCCTGATTGAACAGATTACAGATCTTATAAATTCCATTGCCCGGCTATCAAATGAGCAGCTGGAGATATTTGTATCGCAAAAGCAGCTCATCGGAGATCTCTACAGCGGAATAACTAAAGTTAATGAGCAGGCCGACAAAGCCATGATTCTCTCGGGGAATGTTTCTGTAAAGGCACAGAATGGTGCAGTGTCTCTTTCAACAATGAATGATAGTATGGCGAGAGTGAAAAACAGTTCTAATGACATGATTTCAATCATTGAAATCATCAATGATATATCGGACAGAATTAATCTTCTTTCACTGAACGCGTCAATTGAAGCAGCAAGGGCCGGAGATGCAGGGAGAGGATTTGCCGTTGTAGCCGAGGAGATATCCAAACTTGCGGAGCAGACCGCATCGAGTACAAAAAATATAGACTCACTTATTAAAGTCAACAACGAAGAGATTTCACTGGAGATCCGAAATATCAACACAACTACAACAATTCTTACAGAGATACTGAATGGTGTTGAAAGCATGAAAGGTGAAGTTGAAGAGATACAGATTACAACACGTGAACAGAAAATAATAGCCGAAAAAGTAAGAAATAATGCGGGAAATATCTACTCACGTGCCGAGAATATCAGCTCTACAGCCACTACACAGAAGAACGAAGTTGATCTTATAGGTCTGTCAATTAAAAATATCGGAGAACAGACAAAAGCTGTAATTACAGGTTCTGAAGAGATTGCAGCAAATTCCGAAGATATAGCAAAAATGGCGGAAGTGTTGAGAGAGAAACTTTCTCTATTCAGAATTTAACAAAGTTTTAAAGGCTGTTCTATTAGCTCAATCTTTACAGAGTTTCAGGGACCGCTCTTGATTAAAAAGATTATAATTTACCTGTTAAAATATTGATTTAATTTTTTGTATTCATTATTTTTAATTATTACCGTTTAATAAAAAAAAACTTAAAACATAAAGGTGAACCATATGAAAAAAATATCTATACTTCTGATCTTAGGTCTCGCTTTATCCTGCGCGAAACAGGCTAAAGTAGACATGAAAATTCACAGTTACACCGGAAAAGTTACTGTTAACTCAAACACCGTTACTCAAATCAATATGGTAATCAATCAGGGAGATGCCATTGAGACAATCGGCGAGTCCACCTGTGACATCATTATAAATGATAAAAACATTCTCAGACTTAAGCCCGATACAAAGCTTACAATAAATATGTCTGATAAAAAGAATACTCTGCTTCTTGAGAAGGGATGGCTTGCTGGAGTAACCCGCAGAGCCTTCACAAAAGAGGGCAAATTTCTTATCAAAACCCCCACTGTTGCAGCAGCAGTAAGAGGGACATCATTCTGTCTGAAAGTTGAAAACGATAAGAATACATATTTCTGCACATGTAACGGTTCAATTGAACTGACCGGTGAAAGCAGCAGCCGGAGTGAAACTGTCGAAGCTGCGCATCACTCCGCAAGAAGATTCACAATTGATAAAACCGGCGCACTGATTCAGGATAACAATCCGGGAATGTTATATCACACCGACAGCGGACTTGAAGAGATTGCAAAGGTAATCGGCGAGACTATCGACTGGAGTAAACCGGATACGCATTAGAAATTTAATGAGACGAATGATTGAATCATCCGCCCATCCGAATTTGATTAAAAATACTTGACCATTATTGCATACGGTACTCTATTAAGAATTAACCGAATTAATAATGGATTAATATGAAAAACTTTAAAAACCTGAACACACTGATTGAAATGGCGTTTAATGAAGATCTTCTTGATGCAGGAGACGTTACCTCTGAGGCGATATTTAAAGACGAAGTTTACTCCTATAAACTCATGGCTAAAGAGAGCGGAATTCTCTGCGGTATAGAAATTTTTACCGCTGTAATGGAATTTATTGATAACAACATAATTGTAAAAAATTATTTCAACGACAGAGATGCTATCAATCGCGGTGATATTATTGCCGATGTTTCAGGTCCTGTTGTATCTGTACTAAAGGGTGAGCGTACTGCACTGAATTTCATATCCCATCTCTCTGCTATTGCAACTAAAACTGCCCTTTTTGTCAAACGCGCTGAAGGTAAAGTTATCATACTCGATACCAGAAAAACTCTTCCCGGCTATAGAGAACTGCAGAAATATGCCGTTAATTGCGGCGGAGGGGAGAACCACAGGATGGGACTTTACGATATGGTTATGATTAAAGATAACCACAGTGATGCCGCCGGAGGGATTACACAGGCCGTTGAACGGGTAAAAGCAAAGTGGAGTGATAAATATAAAATTGAAGTTGAAGCACGGAACCTTGAAGAAGTTAAAGAAGCTCTCAAATGCGGCGTTGACAGAATTATGCTCGACAACATGAGCGATGCCGACATGGAAGAAGCCGTAAATTACATCGCAGGGAGAGCTGAAACTGAAGCTTCGGGGAATATGAATCTCCAGAGAATTAAAAGCGCGTCACTTACCGGCGTTGATTATATCTCATTCGGCGAACTGACAAACTCTGTAAAAGCATTCGACTTCAGTCTTAAGGAAATAAAAAATACAAAGTAAATATAGTAACACAACGACAATAAGCAGGTGATAACATGAGTTTTGAAAACTACACAGATGAAATGCTGAAACAGTATATAATAGAGGCGAAAAAAAGACTGGGGAGCAGACTGGCTATTCCGGCTCATCACTACATCAATAAGGATCTTGTTGAAATTGCCGACTTTGCCGGAGATTCCTACAAACTGGCAGTTGATGTAAGCAGAAGCAGCGCCGAATTTATCGTATTCTGCGGAGTCCGTTTTATGGCTGATGGCGCGAAAGTGCTGGCCGGTGAAAATCAGCATATACTCCACCCGGAGCCTGCAGCGGGATGCCCCATGGCCGAGATGATCGACGAAGAGACTGCGGAGAAGGCAGTTGAAATGATAGGGAAAGTCTGCGACAGAGAGATAATACCGCTTGTTTACATGAACTCATATGCCGATTCAAAAAGTTTCTGCGGACGCAAGGGGGGCGCCGTCTGTACAAGTTCTAATGCGGAAAAGATAGTACGGTACTATCTCGACAGGGGCCAGAGCCTCTTCTTCTTTCCGGACTATCACCTTGGCCACAATGTGGCACAACAGATCGGTATTGATGATTCACTTGTTGTTAAAGTCGGTAGGAATCTTACTTTAGAAGATGGTAAAAATCTCAAAGAGGGTAAAATGTTTCTCTGGGACGGATTCTGTCCCATACACCAGGAGTTTGATGACGAGGACGTTCTTTTGATGAGAAAGAATTATCCCGACGCTAAAATCATAGTTCACCCGGAGTCGAGGAAGAGTGTTGTTAATCTTTCAGATATGTCGGGTTCGACTCAGCAGATATACAACCGTATTGCCGAATCTGCAGAGGGATCGGTCTGGGTGATTGGTACCGAAACTACTTTTGTAAAAAGAATTGCAGATACATTCACGGATAAAAAAGTTCTGCCGTTAAAGACTTCTCCATGCAAAAATATGGTTAAACTGACTCTTCGCAATACTGCAGAATCAGTTAAGTCAGTAGAAGATTATATTGCCGGAACCGGCTCCCTGAAAAATGAAGTCTTTGTAGATAAAAATCTTGTGGAAAACGCAAAGCTGGCGTTACAAAAAATGATAGATATAGTAGAAGCCCCCTAAATCCCCCGGAGGGGGACTTGAAATGCTAGCTCTTAAAATTATTGTATTTGAAGAGTTAGTTTAGGGTTAGAATCAGCATGTCTTCCGGTAATGCGCTTTGCCCCCTCCGGGGGTGCGGGGGCCGTAGGGTTTGCTGCAATCAGGAGATAAGTGATGAGACACCATTTTGACGCTGTTGTTGTCGGTACAGGTATTGCAGGCCTTACATGCGCCATACATCTGAAAAAAGCGGGACTTGATGTTGTAGTAATGACAAAAGAGAGCCGCATTTCTGAATCGAATACATTCTATGCTCAGGGCGGAATTATTGCAGCAAAAAATGATGACAACCCCGCTCTTCTCCGCGAAGATGTTCTTAAAGCAGGTTGTTCATATAACAGAATAGACGCAGTGGATTACTTTGCAAAATTCGGCCCCCCTCTTGTATTTGATTTTCTTGTCGATGAGGTTGGTATTGAGTTCAGCACGGCTGAAGGCGGGAATATAGATTATACTGAAGAAGCCGCCCACAGTGTTAGACGGATTGTCCACTTTGAAGATCACACCGGTGATAAGATAGAAGACTGCTTAATAGATCATGCAAAAAAGTTAGGAGTAAAGTTTCTTGTAGACTTCACCGCAATTGACCTTATAACAAACAATCACCATTCACGAAACACTCAGGAACTATATAGAGAGCGTGAAGTTATGGGGATCTACGCTCTTAACAATAAAAGATGCGAAACTGAAACATTCTTCGCCCAGAGCGTAGTGCTTGCCACCGGCGGAATAGGGAATATATATTACCACACATCTAATCCCGAATCGGCTACAGGTGACGGAATAAGTATGGCATACAGAGCCGGTGCAGACATCATCAACGCCGAGTTTGTTCAGTTCCACCCTACTACACTTTTCCATAAAGATATAAAAAGATTTCTTGTATCGGAATCTCTGCGCGGTGAAGGGGCCCGCCTTAAAGATCATGACGGCAACGAATTCATGTACGAGTATTCAGAAATGGGTGACCTTGCTCCGAGAGATGTTGTTGCGCGTGCCATATACGACAGGATGTCAAAGACCGGTAAAGAGTATATGCTTCTTGATATAGCGAATTACTACGAGGGGCACCTCCCTCTTGAACAAAGGTTTTCAAGAATATACTCGACTTGCAAAAAAGGGGGAATCGACATAACTAAAGAACCGATACCCATTGTCCCGGCAGCTCATTATTTCTGCGGAGGGATAAAAGCTGATATAAAAGGTAAAACCTCTCTTAAAAATCTTTACGCCATAGGTGAAGCCTCATGTACAGGACTTCACGGGGCAAACAGACTTGCGTCGACTTCACTTCTCGAAGGTCTGCTCTGGGGGAAATCCGCCGCTGAAGATATTGTAATGAAAAGATATAAAATCAACAAGAGCCGCTTCAACAGTATACCTGACTGGGAGAAACCTCTCTACACCGAAGAATTCGATCCTCTTCTTATAGATCAGGATATGAAAGCTATTCAGCTGACAATGTGGAACTATGCCGGAATAATCAGGACCGAAAAAGGGCTTAATCGCGCACAGGCGGATCTTGACTACTACTCACACAGAATAATGAGATTTTATAAAAGCGCCAAACTCCATAAAGACATTATTCAGCTCCGGAATGCCGTTGTAAGTTCACTTCTTATTGTCTCGGCAGCACTCCGGAACACTAAATCTGTCGGCTGTCATTATCTGTCAAAAGCCGACAAAAACATAAAATGACCAGCTCAATATTTATATGTCCGGTATGCTCTTCGCCTCTCGAAGCAGCGGCGAAAACATTTCGATGCATTAACAACCATGTCTACGATTTAGCAAAAGAGGGCTACGTCAATCTCCTCCTTGCCAATCAGAAGCATAGCCGTGAACCGGGCGATTCGAAAGAAATGATGGAAGCAAGAAAAGCATTTCTGAATAAAGGATACTATAAGCCTCTCGCAAGATCTGCTGCCTCTTTGATTATTAAATACAGAAAGCGATCCGTTATAATCCCTCATGATCAGAAACTGACATACTGCGCACGGCGTAATTTTCTTCAGCCGCTTCAGACCCGATCCGGTTTTACAATTCTCGATGCAGGATGCGGAGAGGGTTATTATACCGATTACATTTCAAGGAATCACTTAATCAGCCGCACATCTGAAATATACGGAATTGATATATCAAAGGATGGAATAAAATATGCTGCGAAGCGTAACAGCAGTGTAAGATTTGCCGTAGCCGGGATATACAATATCCCCATTGCGGAAAACTCTATGGATGTTATCCTGAATATATTCGCCCCATTTGATGAGACTGAATTTGGAAGAGTTCTGAAAAATAACGGTAAAATAATATCCGTTGCGCCGGGAGCATATCATCTTTATGAATTAAAAAAACATCTTTATGATGAAGTCTATCTTAACGATGAGGAGTTTAAACTTTCAGAGGAATTCCATACAACAGAAACTGTTCGTGTAAAGTATGAACTTAACGTACACAACAGGGAGGACATTGCAAATCTTCTGAAGATGACGCCGTACTACCATAAAAGCTCACCGGATAGGATTGCATCATTTTTAAATGAAGTCCATGAACTTAAAACTACCGCTGATTTTGTAATACGGGTCATTTCTGTTTTGTAAACATTACACAGTACCCAAAGTTTCCAGTAGTCACACATCCCCTGAATCACCGTGAATTTATGTGTATTCAGGGGATATGCCGGCGCATCCGGCACATCAGAAATTCATTTTCCTGGCTTCTGCTGCAGCGTTAGTTTCGCCGTAATTTGCAAGTATATACTGTTTGATTTCCAGAGCTTTCGGCTTATTACCCATTAACTCATACGCCCTCATCATACCGTAGTAACCTTCAGCTCTTATCATTGCTTCGGGATATCTTTTTACCAGGGCTTCAAAAGTATCAAGAGCTTCCTGGTAATTTTTTGTATACATCATTTCAAGATGTCCTTTGCGGTAATAGGCGCTGTCAGCTTCCGCTGTATCATCGTACTCTTTGATAAAATCGGAGTAAGCCTTAATCGCGCCGGCCCAGTCGCGTTTCTTTTCAAACAGCATCGCATTTTCAAAAATTTTAAAAGGTACCGGTTTAAGAATAACTGATTCTTCTATAATTTTTTTTGACTGAATCCCGATGTCGGATTTATAAGGAACAAAACCATCAAGCTTGACCATAAGTTTATGGTTACCCTGCTGTACCGGCAGCTGCGCAGGGGTCTTTCCCTCTTTTTTTCCGTCGATGTAAATATCTGCTCCATCAGGGGTTGATGTAAGTTTTAAAGTACCGATCCTGTTATTGAGCGCGTCTTCAACAGTATTTGAAATGCTCCAGGCCGCAGGGCGGAGTCCGGCGGATGATGCGA
Source organism: Spirochaetae bacterium HGW-Spirochaetae-5 (assembly GCA_002839285.1). Classification (GTDB taxonomy): domain Bacteria; phylum Spirochaetota; class UBA4802; order UBA4802; family UBA5550; genus WRGT01. The sequence goes on from PGXT01000082.1 coordinate 23,923, forward strand.
TATCCCTTGAACCCGTAAAAACCAGTGAGTTATCTGCAGTATTGTACATTTTGTAGTTGATACATATTACATCAGCAAATACACGGATGTCACCCTCAATCTTGTACTGAATCCCCTTATCGCTGAATTTTCCGCCCGACTCATCATTCTCAACGACGCCCATCATCTCCAGGGCTTTTTCATTCACAAGAGCTTTTGAGTATTTCCTCTCTACAGTTCCTATTGAAATAAATGTCCCCAACTGGCTGTTCAGTATTTCGGCAAAGGTTCCGCCGTAACCTGCTTTACGGGCCTGCTCATTAAAGTCTCTGAATTTGAAAACTGTTACAGTCGCCTTATCTTCGTTGTCAGCTTCTCTCTCTTTTATATAATCTCTATTGAATTTTTCATTTATATACCATTCTATATCACCGGCAGCTTCACTTAAAGTTTTAGCGCTGCTTCCATGAGAGTGAACAATAAGCATATTATCAATGCCGACTGTTCTTGCATCCACTTCGTACCTGCCGTCAATCTTTGATACTGTACCGACTGTAAGATAATCGACCTTCAGAGCCTGCGGGTCCCCCTTCATTGACTCGGGGCCGAGCACACCGGTCTGGACCTGTGCAAGTACAGTGAGATAGGACTGGATTGCACCCCTCTCTCTCAGGTAAAATCTATCATTCCCTTTGAAACTGCTTTCAATCATGGCAGAAACAGAACCGCCCGGTTTCTCCTGTTCTGCTGCTCTGGTCAAAGAATCGTCAAAAACTGAAACTGCTATACGGATCTGCCGATTGTCATTATCCTGGCTTAAGAGTACAGCAGGTATAAGCACTGAAATTAAAAGTATTAGTATATTTTTTTTCATCTTCATCCTCCGATCGCCGATATCCAAAGTTTTACAAGACTCCGTTCTGGACAATCGGGACGAAGCGTGAGGTATTTATTATAATTTTCAATTGCTTCAGGTCCTTTCTTCATCTTCGTATCGTAAAGTATCCCAAGATTTTTATAAGCCACGGCAAAATCAGGATTGAGAGAGTTGCATGTTTTCAAATAGGTCTCTGCAGATTTAAGATCATTAGTCAGAGTTGAAAGGACGCCAAGATTATTGTAGGCATCTATCATTTTTTTGTCATATGCAATTGCTTTTTTATAAGATTCCTTTGCAGCAGGATAACTGAATTTTTTATACTGCGCGTTACCAAGTTCGAAGTATGCAGGTGCGAAATCGCCCTTAAGGCCTATTGAAATATTAAGTTCATCAACAGCATCATTATACCTTCCCACCGCGATGTATGATTTACCGAGAAGATATCGCGACATATACTGATTCGGCTGATATTTAACAGCTTCGGCAGCTGTTTTCATCAGTGAGTTGATATCACCCTTCTCGTCAAGAATTACAGCAATCTTTGTATTGATTTCAGCCTTCTCGACATCAGTACCTGCGGTTTTCAATGTATCTTTAAGTTTGTTTATCTCTGAATTTACAGATGCATTTTCAGAGAGTTTAAATTGTTCTGCAGCAAGCTTACCCTGATCTTTTTTTGAACAGTTTATGAATACCAGAGAGATAATAAATATCGAAATTATTGATATAGTTTTCTTCATGATTCCTCCAAGTGTAATTTTATAATTATTCCAGTTTATAAGATGAAGTTATATTATTTTCTTATCATAAGAAAGGAGTCATCTCCCCCAGATAAGCTTTTCAATATGAGAATCACATTCTATAATTGATGAATGAATTTTAGCTTTTACAATTTCTATTTTTCTCTCACCAAGTTTGAACTGAAGTTCGGTCATGAGTGTTTTTTTTCACAGAATCTTTAATCTCGTCAGTTTCAATAAACAGGTCTATATCTCCACCTTTTCTGGTATCATCAGTTCATGAACCGAAAAGGAACACCGAATCGGAAGGTCCAAAAATCTTCAGAGTTTTTTCTTTTATAACTCTGCTTCCGCTGCCGGTTATTCTCAGAGCGTGTAACCTCATGATTTAACTGCATTGCAAGTCTAAAATTAAATCCATATTAATAAATTATACTGATGAAATTTGTCAAACAGATTAACGATATGGATTCGGGAAGGCGTGTGAACAGGATGTTTCCGGCAGACAGGATTACGACATCTTGCAGTCTTTCCACAGGCATCCATCGTGGCCGCTCTGCCGGTCGCGGACAGGTACTGAACTCATTATTTCAATAATATGATTCTATAACAGGGCATCTCTTTAGGATTAAAAAAATCTTGCAAAAAAACATATAAACTTGCTGGATAAGCATCTGAACATAAACTCCGGAGATCTTAATGAACAAAAAAATTATACTTTCATGGACAATATCAACGGCTCTGATTATTGCCGTTTCCGCATTTATCATATACTCAAAAGAGAAAGCATTAACCGGCTATGTTTCCGCATATCAGGACATGGCATACAAAGCAGAGAGAGGCTTCATAGAGAGTATTCCTGTTTACAGAGATTTTGCAAAACCTGCAATGATCAGCGAACTGACAAAGTTTAATCTTAAAGACTCAGCTGCCGGTGCTGCTGAACACGGGATTGTACCGCTGAAAGATATCGATGACATTAACGCCAATATCAAAAGCGGAAAACTCGTTACAGTTGACTCTCCCGGCGAAAAATTATATTATTTCCACAATGTTCAGAAGGAATACAGATACCTGACACCTCAAGGTAAGGCGGGGCTTGAACTTGCCGCTGCGCGTTTCCAGCAGAAAATTCAGGCGCACAAACAGGGACTCCCCGTTGTTAAACTTGCAATATCATCCGTTATACGGACAGTTGACTATCAGGAGAAAATCTTCGGACGCAAATTTGTCTCCACTCACAGCTACGGCGGATGTTTCGACATTTTTTTTGAAGACTACTTTGTTCAGCTTCCGATACCTGATAACACCGGAAGTACAGAAGAGAAGATAAGAAAGAGTCTGCACGGCAGAACAGGCTTTCTCATGGGGGACGCACTCCGTGAACAGTTCCACTCAGTGCTCATGGAGACATTACTGGAGCTGCAGAGAGAGAACAGAATCTATGTGTTTTTTGAAGAAGAGAACAGATGCTACCACATAACAGTGCTGGCAAAATAAAACAATCACTGCACATAAAATAACTACACAATCTTACCAATCCCACTTCCCCATCTCATCATGGGGAAGGTGCCCGACAGGGCGGATGGGGAGGTAAAGAAAACATGTAAAAAAATACTATTAGAACTAAACCTTTACCCCCGACGCATTTTCCCTTCTCTTTTTTAATAATTGCGTAATGATAACTATTCCGATAATTGATATCCCTGTAAGATCAGTATAAAAACCGGGATCAATAAGCATAAGCCCTCCTGCTCCTATACCGATTCTTTCCGCAATATTCAAATGAGTCAGAAAATAATTCTCCATAGCGGCACCAACGCCGACCATCCCCACCAGAGAGGTTACAGTAATAACTGCTATCTGAGAAATTGTGGCATCTATCATCAGCAGTGCCGGGGTGTTAACAAAAATATACGGTATAATAAACGCTGCTATTGCAAGTTTAACCGCAATAACTCCTGTCTTCATAGGCTTCCCTCCGGCAATAGCTGAACCGGCATATGCAGCCAGAGCAACAGGGGGAGTAATATCAGCAATAATACCAAAATAAAATACAAACATATGCGCCGCAAGTGCCGGTGCTCCAAGCTGAATTACTGCCGGCGCCATTATTGTCGAAGTTATAAGGTAATTCGCAGTTGTCGGCACACCCATTCCCAGAACAAGAGACGCAAGCATGGCAAAGGCCAGTGTAAGATACTTTATACCGCCTGAAAGCAGAAGCAGACCTGAAGCCATCTTCAATCCAAGTCCTGTAAGAGTTACAATACCCACAATAATACCTGCGACACCGCAGGCTACAGCAACTCCAAGTACGTTCTTTGCCCCCATCTGTAATGCTGTTAAAAATTTAAATCGAGTAAGCCTTGTATTCTTTCTCAGCATTGATACAGCAATTGAAAAAATAATTCCGTAAAATGCAGCTTTAACCGGTGTAGAACCACCCACAAGAAAATATATAATAACAATAAGAGGGAGAAGAAGGTGCCCTTTCTCTCTCATAACCAGTCTCATCTTTGGAAGCTCATCTTTGCTCATCCCCTTAAGCCCGGTTTTTTTCGCCTCAAGGTGAACCATAATCCAGATACCGGTAAAATAAAGAAGTGCGGGAATTATAGCTGCTTTTGCAACATCAAGATAGGGTATCCCCAGCGCTTCAGACATCAGAAACGCGGCAGCACCCATAATAGGAGGCATAATCTGACCTCCAGTGGACGCAGAAGCTTCAACCGCACCTGCAAACTCGGGACGGTATCCGAGCTTTTTCATCATCGGAATGGTAAAGCTTCCTGATCCGACAGTATTGGCAACGGAACTTCCGGATACGGTTCCCATAAGTGCGCTTGACAGAACCGCAACCTTTGCAGGTCCTCCGGCTGAACGCCCGGCAAGAGCATTTGAAAGATCTATAAAAAGCTTTGAAATTCCGGTCTCTTCCATAAAAGCGCCGAACAATATAAAAAGAAAAATAAATGTTGCACAGACCCCAAGCGGAAGCCCCAGTATACCTTCAGTTGTAAAGAAAAGATGAGTAATAATTCTTTCCATTGAATATCCCCTGTGATTGAGAAAACCCGGCATATAGGCGCCGAAGTAGGCATAGAGCATAAATAGAACCGATATGATTAATATAGGGAGCCCCACGACACGTCTGCATGCTTCAAGAATAATCAATATTCCCGCCGCACCGACTGCAACATCAAGGGGAAGATAAGCTCCGGCTCTTGATATGAGCGATTCATAATTCCAGATAATATATCCCGTTGTTGATACACCTGCACATGAGAGAAAAAAATCACTAATGGTTATCTTATGAATTTTACCACGGTGTGCCGGATAGAGCATAAAAACCAGAAAAAACACAAAACTGAGATGCACCGCCCTCTGAAGCTGGGCAGGGAGCATTCCGAATGCTGCAGTATATAAATGAAACAACGAAAAAGAAATTGAAATGAATGCAATTATCAATCCGGCTTTACCGGAAAGCTGTCTGTAAAAAGATTCCTTATCATACTTAGAAAGGATATCCTGGACTTTATCTTTATAATCATTTTCATTCTCATGTCCGTTTTTATTCGTTTCAAATATCTTCATTCAATTCCCGCCCTGTTTCGTAAAAAATTTTTCAATAACCCATATGCAAGCTGCGTAAATTTGCTATATTGAGCTCGTATTTGTAAAAAATTCCCCCGCCGCCAGAAAGCACGTGGTCTGTGACTATTCAAAAAACAGCGTTAAAATATATTCCTCCTCACCTGAGGCACGAAAGAAACACTGCTTAATACTGTTTGTGAGTAATAATAAATTTCAAGTACTGGTACACTGTTATTTTCTTTACTATAAACTGAACACTTCTCTGCGGAGAGCTGAGCCTGCTCAGTTGAAAGTCCTGTCCATTCATCCGAAAGTGATGATCAGCAATCACTCCCACAAATAAAATAAATCTGTCTATACTGCTGTTGGAGTATGAGACCTCTATACGATCTTTATAATATTCAAATTTATCACCGTCACCAAGGTTCGACGGAACCCCTGCTCCGAATGATTTAAAAATGCTCTTCCTGAGCATTATTCTGTAATTACTATCCAGATCAAACTGATCTTCCACGGGACTCTTATTAACAGAATGAATATAGGTGACACTGAATTTAACCCCGGGAACGACATCCGAAGAGTATAAAACTTCACCCGATTTATAATCGATAATTACAAACTGCCTAATCAATGGCAGCAGAAACAATAATATGCAGAAAAAGACAAATATGAGTGCGGTATATATAAATCCTGATTTATGCCGGGAAGAGATGTATCTCTCCGGCATAAAATCAGTTTCATTTGAACGTCTGATTATTTTAAAAAAGTTTATTTTAGAATGCCTTTTTCAATATAGTATTTCTTTGCACCCGGATGAAGAGGAACAGAAATTCCCTTAACCGCTTCGTTTATATCAAGCTCTTTCCCTTTTGCGTGGGATTTAGCAAGTTCCGCCTGATTTTCAAATAGCGCCTTTGTAAGATTATAAACCACAGTTTCATCAAGATCATCTCTAACTATAAGAGTAGCTTTAACAGCAACAGTTGTCGCATCGGCCGCCATCCCCTTATATGTCTCTTTTGTAATTGTGAATGGAGTGTAATATGGATACTGTTTTACAAGCTGTTCAATAGTTTTAGCATCTAGTGAAACAATTTTAATTTTCTGCATAGCAGTAATTTCCTGAATAGCCGCATTCGGAATACCCGCTGTTACAAAAAATCCGTCAATCTGTTTGTCCTGATATGCATTACCCGATTCTTTAAATGAAAGGTGACTAGCTTTTAAATCTGCAAAAGTAAGATTAGATGATTCGAGAATCTGCACTGCATTAGCCTCTACACCGCTCCCTGCATCACCTACGGATATTTTTTTCCCTTTCATATCAGCAATGGAATTGATCTTACTCTCCGGAGATACTGCAATCTGGACAACTTCCCTGTATAGAGTGGCAACTGTAGCAAGACCTTTAATCTGCTTCCCTTCGAAAAGCTTTGTTCCGTTATAGGCATAATCAAGTACATCATTCTGAACTATGGCAAGATCAGCCTCATCTTTACCTACCAGTCTGAGATTTTCACTTGAAGCCCCTGTAGCCTGAGCTGTAACATTCATATTCTGAACTTTTGTATTAAATATCTGAGCTATTGCTCCTCCATAGGGATAATATGTACCTGAAGTCCCGCCGGTAGCAAGAATAAGGTTATTTCCTGATTTTTTACATCCCTGAAAAGCTATGAAAGACACTGAAAAAAGCAGTACTAGAGCAGCCGATAAAATCTTTTTCATACACTCCGCCATCCTTTATTTAATAATTTGAGGCTGCATGAAATAACTTCCAGGGGAATGACCATTCAGACTGAAATCCTATTTTACCGCAGCCGGTGTTTATAAGATAAAGCATAACTGTGATATGGGAATGTCAATAATTATTTGAATTTACAGAAAGATACTATTATCAATATGTAAAATATTGAATTACAATCCATGCTGCACCAATTGAGGAAAAAACAGGTAAGATAAGACCTCCCGCCAGCCATGCGGTTAAAGCAGCAGCGGCAACACCGGCAATTCCGGCAGCAGGATTATCCGGAAATGATGTAATAATTCCGGGAAGTATAAGAGCTCCAAGCGCAGCTATAGGCATGTAATCCAGAAACCTTTTTAAATAAGACGGAAGATCATCTCCGATGGAAAATAAAAAAGGGAGCACTCTTAAGAGGTAGTTAACTGCACCGCAAGCCAGTATTATAATCAATATTTCACTTATCACAGAACCTCCCCGGCAGTCTCTCCGGATATATCTTCATCATCTTTAAAAACCGCCGCAGCTAGAGCTGTTACAGCAAGCATGGAGATTACAATGGACCATCCGGCGGATATATGCCATCCGTAGTAAAGAATTGTATTTAAAATACCAGCTGAAACAGAGAGAACAAAAGCTCTATGCCCCTTCTTTATCTCGGGAATAAGCAGCGCAGCAAAGAGCGCGAAAAGAGCACCGGACATGGCATCCTGCAGAGATC
>PGXT01000083.1:0-10608 GCA_002839285.1 Spirochaetae bacterium HGW-Spirochaetae-5
GTAATAATTACCGGTTTATTTATTGCCGGTGAAGTTATAGATTATCGTTTGGAAAAAAGAGTTATATCAAAAATCAATGAATCTTTGCCGCCATATACTCATGATATAATATGTGATGTAGAAGGGGATACTTTTATAATCCAGGGTTTAATCTCTTCGCCCGGAACAGGTGCAGAGATTGACCGTGTTGTTTCAGAATTTACGGAAATAAAACGCATAGTCAATAAAACAGTCTCTGCGGATTTCAGAACTGTGGAGAAGTTTAAACAGGAGCTTGCACAGTTTGATAAAAGATTTAACGATCTTCAGATTCTTCTTATCCGTCAGGAGCTTGAAAAAATAATTATTCAGTTTCCATCCGGTGTTACAGCAATCGGCAGCAGCCAGATTCTGCAGACGCGTAAGATTTATGAGATTCTGAAAGAGTACCCGGGAATTGATGTTGATATTATTGCATTTAATGATCCCGCCGGGGGCTATGATGTTAACAAAAATCTTGCAGAGGGGAGAATGGCGGCAATAAAGAACTATCTTATATCTCTGGGCATGGATGGTGAGAGGATTACAATTACCGGTTTTAATCCAGATATAATATCTGCAGATCCGAGATTTTCAGGATTCAAAGATACAAGGGGCATAATGCTCTTTGCAAAAAAGAACAAAGACTAGAACCGTACGACTATGAAATCGAATTCTTTTAAAAAATCGATCTGTACAAAACCGGTGTTTGAATGACGAAGAGCGCTATTGATATAATCATCGGCCGGTTTGGAATTTATTATGGGGTTTTAAACTCCTCAATGATTCTGGCATTTACCGATAAAAATCTGCAGACCTATCTTGGACTGGGGGATTGCGGAGATAATGAATACCTTACAGAGATTTTTCCTGAACTGTTCGGTTTTGAAACAGATATAGATGATGTAATTTATAAGAGAAGAGATCATTTTTCTCTAAATACAATCAATAGAACTGTTGATTCTGAAATTTTTTTTAATCTCCATATTTTCAGTGATCCCGAAAATGATGACTCCGCCCTGATTATTGTTGAAGATGTAACGCAGGGGAGTCTATCTCTCCGTATGGTGCAGCAGAGAAAAAACGAGATGACTTTAAAGAATAATGAACTTATCCGGCGCGAGGAGTTTGTCACTACTCTTTTGAATACAATACCTGATCCGGTTTTTTACAAAGATTCATCGGGCAGATATATAGGATGCAATCGGGAATTTGAACTCTTCACCGGTTTTTCACGGGACGAACTATCCGGAAAATGTTCCCGGGTGCTCTTCTCTGAAATTAATGAAGATAGTTATGACAGGCATGACAGGGTACTTATTGCAAAGGGGGGGGCGATTCATTACGAAACTGAGATTATAAATAATAACGGGGAGAAGTATTACGTAATTATAAACAAGTCGGTTTTTCCTGATAGCGATTACGGTGGTGCTGTTATTGTGGGGGTGATTACAGACATAACCGGCAGAAAAAAAATGGAAGAAGAATTGAAAAATACCACGAGTATGCTGGAGATCAGCAGAGGTAATCTTCGCGACCAGATTTATATTATGGAAAAGAATCTTCTAATTGCAAGAAACGCCGTTGATGCACTGCTTCAGAAAGATTTTCCTGTGACAGAATTATTCCATATCTCCTGCCGTTATCTCCCTCTGGCGCAGATTGGCGGGGATTTTTATTCAGTGATAAAAAACGGGAGTGATTTAAATATTTTTATCTGTGATATTTCAGGGCATGGTGTTGCGGCTGCTCTTTTTTTATCTCTTATAAAATATTTCTCTGAAAGTATTATTAATGAATATGGTGACAGTCCCGTAAGATATCTGGAGGAGCTGAATCATATTTATCTTAGTAAGATTATACCATCGTACTATTTTACAGCCATAGCCGGGAAACTCAGTTTTGATGACGGAATAAAATTTACTTTTTCAAATGGGGGTCATCCTCATCCCATTCTTATGAAAAGAAACGGGGAGATTAAGCTACTCGGTGATGATGGGACTGTTGTGGGAATTTTTGAGAATCAGAAATTCAGTGAATTCAGTTCAGTTATTGAAAGAGGTGATATGCTCTTTTTTTATACAGATGGTATTCCTGAAACGCACAATTCAGCAGATTCAATAATAGGGTTTGATGGATCTCTGCTTGAGTTTTTCAGTAAAGGGAGAAGAGATACTCTTGAAGATACAATGGATGCGATAATTAGTCAGGTTATCGATTTCAGGGGTGAAATAAAACAGGAGGATGATATTCTTCTTTTGGGATTTATTGCGAAATAGGTTTTTTGCCGGGCAACTTAATGCTTGCTTTTTATAGTTTACTCAATATATTATCGCATATAGCATTTAATGTATTAAATAGTTCCATTTACCCTTCGACTTCGCTCAGGGAACGTAATTTAACGCTGGCTGAGCGGAGCCGAAGCCTGAAGTAAACATTTAGTAAATTGTTGTATTATAACAGCCCGGGGATGAACTTATCAAATTTTTTACGGAGATATAATGGGTTCTGATTTTAAATGGAAGATTGTTATGGTAGGTGAATTTGCCGTGGGGAAAACCAGTCTTGTGCGGCGTTTTGTTAATGATGAATTCAGCGATTCATACCTTACTACAATCGGCGTTAAAGTAACAAAAAAAGAAACCGTTATAAATGATAAAATTTCTGCTGATCTTTTATTATGGGATATAGCAGGGAGTGATAAATTCAGTCAGATTTCACCGGAGTATATTAAAGGGGCTTCTGCCGGAATTATTGTGGCAGATATTACCAGAAAGAATACAATTGAGACTATATCTGCGCATGTGGAACTTATTAAAAGTGTAAATCCCGGTATTGTTATATTTGCAGCTTTGAATAAATCCGATCTGGTGGAGAATCCGCAGGATTCACTTAAACTTTATGAAAGCATTTTTAAAAATAATGATATAAAACATTTTTCAGCAACAAGTGCGAAGAGCGGTGAAAATGTGGAGAATTTATTTAATAAGCTAAGTACTTTTTTATATGAAGAAGTTCAGTAATTATATATCCCTACCGCCTTCGGCGGCGGGGATAATAGGGTTTTTCTTTAGAAAAGTTAAAGAATAAATACCGGAAGATAATACAAAATGAAAGAGAACATTAAAATGAATAACGGATTTTTCCTCTCTCTTTTTAACAGATTCGGTTTACATTATGGATTTGTTAACAGCGGTATGGTTATTCATTTTGATAATGATGATGCCTGCAGATATCTGTCTCTTGATGAAAGTATTAAGAACTTTAAACTTGATGACATATTCAATGAAATAATCGGATCGGAAAGTGAAATCCGCATGGTTCTGTCCGGTGATAAAGATGAGTTCTGCATTGCAGGTATTAACAGGTTTGAACAGATCGGGAAGATATTTAATCTCTATTTTATTCACCACCCTTATGAGGATTATCAGGCTGTTGCTGTTATACGGGATATGACCGATGAAGCTCTCTTCAGGCAGTCATATCAGCAGAGTTCAAACGAAATTGACCTCCTGCAGCATGAGCTTATTGAGAAAAACAGAGACCTTGATATGACAAACAGGGAGCTGCGTGAGAGCCGGGATGAGATGAAAATTCTTAACTATGAACTTGAGGAGACTGTACAGCTCCGGACTCTGCAGTTTAAAGAGAAGTCGGAACTTTCTAAAAGATTATTCCTTCAGACTGTAAATTCACTTATGTACGCCCTTGAAATGCGGGATCCCTATACCGCTGGTCATCAGCAGAGAGTTTCAAAACTCGCCACGGCAATCGCCAGAAAAGCACATCTTGATGATACCATCATTGAAGGTATTATGGTTGCCGGTAAACTTCATGATATCGGAAAAATTTATGTTCCAAGTGAATTTTTAACAAAACCTGGTAAACTTCCGGAAGAGGCCCTTATGGTTATTAAGACTCATCCGCGTATAGGATTTGAAATTCTTAAAGATATAGAGTTCCCCTGGCCCATTGCTTCTATTGTTCTTCAGCATCATGAAAGAATTGACGGATGCGGTTATCCTTACGGGCTTGAAGGTGATGAAATAATGCTTGAGGCAAAAATTCTATGTGTTGCCGATGTTGTAGAAGCGATGATAACAAACAGGCCATACCGGATCTCTCCCGGTGTAGAAGAGGCCCTTGATGAGATACAGAAATACCGGGGGATTAAATATGAATCCTTTGTGGTCGATGCGTGTCTGAGTCTTTTTCTTGAGGATGGTTTTGACTGGGAATAATTTCCCGGTCCGGATCAGTTCAGCATAAACGATAGTTCAACAAATGGTTCGGCAAATTTTATAACTGCAAAAAAAGCTCCGTCTTCAGGTGAAGGTTTGTATTTTTTAATGATTTCAGAATCTGAAAGTACAATTCCGGATCTTAGAACGTTTCCTGTTGTTTTTAGAACAATTAGTGCGTCATCTTTTACAAATGAAAATACCATATCCAGAGATGAGTCCTTATCAACAAGCAGTTCGGAAATCATGTATATGCCTCCAAGGCTGATATTATACACTTTTCCATTGGTATTACTTATAATATTACTGTCAGAGAAGGAATACTCAATTTTCATCTCTTTATCATATCTTGCATATTGACGATTATCGCTCATCTTTCAGTCTCCTCTTAGAGTCTTATAGTAAATTAATTTACTATAAGACTCTATAAGTCAACTGATAATTATGAAAGACAGGTGAGTATTAAATAGTTTTTTATACTCTGCACGGTAAGCAGTCTGATTTTGCGGGAACAGTGTATGCGCAGCATACGTATCACTGGAAATAATTAGCTGGTACTTCGCATGGCAGTTTATTAGTATTAATTAATACTAATAAACTGTCATGCGTGGGTATAGATTGTTTTGTATTATTTTCCGTTTTTTACCATATCTTTTAATCCTGAAAAGGGGCTTACTTTTGCAGGCTGAGGTTTCTGTTCAGGCGTCTTTTTTATATCCGAAGATTTTTTCCCGTGAGCCGTTTTTTTAGACGGGTCATCTTTTTTATCTTCATGTTTTTTCTCTTTTTTCAGATCGGGATTAAAAGGGTCCTGTTTCATTGATAGAGATATTCGCTTCCTCTCAGTGTCTACTTCCATAACAGTAACAATCACTTTCTGCTGCACTTTTACAACCGATGCAGGGTTACTAACATATTCATCGGAGAGATGGCTTATATGAACAAGACCATCCTGATGCACCCCTATGTCAACGAATGCGCCGAATGCTGCAACGTTTGTAACTATTCCCGGGAGTTTCATCCCAGGTTCAAGGTCTGAAATTTTATGAACTTTCTCGGAAAAGCTGAACAGTTCAAACTCCTTCCTTGGATCTCTTCCGGGACGGGCAAGCTCATTTAAAATATCTGTAAGAGTGGGGAGTCCCACATTCTCTGTTATATAGTTTTTCAGAACGATCTTATCTCTTAAGGCGCTGCTGTTCATCAGATCGGCAACTGTGCATGAAAGATCGGCAGCCATTTTCTCGACTATTTTATAGCTTTCAGGGTGAACGGCGCTGCGGTCCAGAGGGTTTTCAGAGTCCCTTATTCTTAGAAAACCTGCAGCCTGCTCATAGGTCTTCGGTCCCATGCCCTGAACTTTCTTCAGTTCATCACGCGACTTAAAGGGGCCCTTCTGTGTCCGGACTTCAACGATGGTATCCGCCATTTTTGCCGAGAGACCTGAAACATAACGGAGGAGGTGTCCGCTTGCGGTATTTACCTCAACTCCCACGGAGTTAACGCAGCTTGCAACAACATCATCGAGAGATTTTTTCAGATCCTTCTGATCTACATCGTGCTGATACTGCCCAACTCCGATAGCCTTGGGATCGATCTTTACAAGTTCTGCAAGGGGATCCATGAGTCTTCTTCCGATTGAGACTGCCCCTCTCACTGTAACATCGTGATCGGGAAACTCCTTTCTTGCCGTATCAGAGGCGGAGTAGACAGAGGCGCCGCTTTCGTTAACCATTGTTATAACTATACCTGTAAGGCCCAGTTCGTTACAGAATGCAAGGGCTTCTCTGCCGCCGGTACCGTTACCGATTGCGATCGCTTCGATATTGTATTTATTACACAGGTCAATTATAACTTTTCCAGACTCAACCTTTTTATTGTGAGGCTCCAGCGGATAGATTGCGTCGTTATGGAGAAGAGTTCCCTGTCTGCTCAGTACTACAAGTTTGCAGCCGGTTCTGAGACCCGGGTCCAGTGCCAGTACAGATTTCTGTCCCAGGGGCGATGCCAGAAGGAGTTCTCTTATGTTATCGGAGAAGACTTTTATAGCCTCTTCATCGGCGCGTTTCTTTAAAACTGTGCGGATTTCGGTCTCCATTGATGGGCCCATGAGGCGCTTGTAGCTGTCTTTTGCTGCTATGCTTATCTGCTCCGAGGCGGGATTATCAGATTTAACGAATTCTCTTTCAAGTATGGTTACTGCTTCCTCCTCTTCCGGTAAAAAATGAATGGAGAGGAATCCCTCTTCAGCTCCGCGGAGAAGCGCAAGTATTCTGTGGGAGGGAGCATTTAATACAGGTTCTGACCATTCGAAATAGTCGCGGTATTTCTCCCCCTCTTTCTCCTTCCCCTTTATCATTTTTGATGACATGGCCGATTTTTTTGTGAATAGATTTCTCATCTGTTCACGGGCTGTGCTGTTTTCGTTAATCCACTCGGCAATAATATCTCTTGCTCCCTGAAGTGTCTCTTCGGAACTATTGAGCCCCAGTTCAGTATTAATGTATTCAGATGCGGTTTTTTCCAGATCGAATTTTTTCTGTGAAAATATAAGTTCTGCAAGAGGCTCCAGCCCCTTCTCTTTTGCGATGCTCCCGCGTGTTTTTCTTTTCGGTTTATACGGCAGATAGATGTCTTCAAGCTTTGCCAGGGTCTCTGCGGCATTAATGGCTTTCTCCAGTTCGGGAGTAAGCTTCTCCAGCTCTTTCATCGATTTAAGGATAGCTTCACGCCGTTTATCAAGTTCTTCAAGCTGTTCCAGACGGTCGCGTATATCGGCGATCTGAACTTCATCGAGACCCCCGGTTGCCTCTTTCCGGTATCGCGCAATAAAAGGGATGGTTGAATCCTCGGAGAGGAGCTGAGCAACAGCTTTTACCTGTTCTTCCCGGATGTTGAGTTCTTTGCCTACTCTTATAATATTTTTTTTATCGAACATTTATAATCCCCGGAGTTTTAATTTTATAAACAACATTATTATATATTAGTAATCTATTAAAATTTATGTTATTATATGTATAATATCGGGCAAGATAATTTTACTAATTCTGAATAATAAATAACGGGCAGCAAATTATTTTCGGGATGCGTATGCTCCGCATACGCTTTAAGTGGGGGATTACGGGGGCGCTGCCCCCGTAATCCCCCACTTAAGGCGCAGCGCGAAGCGCTGTGCCCCAAAAAATAAACTGCTGCAAAGTGGTATTATAATTGAGATCAGTAATTATTTCTGAATAAATTTTTAGTGTAAAAAATAGAAATTATATATCCCCGCAGCCTTCGGCGACGGGGATAATGGAGCTTTTTTTCTTTATAAAAGTTAAGTGATAAATATTGAATTGAAATATTCATTCTAATGAATTACATATTAAATAAAAATGGAGGTTCTATATGATGCAGGATGGAGAAAAAGGAGTTATAATACAGAGGGATAAATTAACTTACGCCGTTGCCCCTCATATACCATGCGGGGTGGTTTCGCCTGATACTCTCCGCAGACTTGCCGATGTGGCGGAAAAATATAATGCCGCAGCTCTTAAAATTACAAGTGCTGCAAGAATTGCCATAGTCGGAATTAAAGAAGAGGATGTGGATAACATATGGTCCGATCTGGGCATGTCACCCGGTGCCGGAGTCGGTCTGTGTGTCAGAAGTATAAAGGCATGCCCGGGAACAACCTTCTGCAAGAGAGGTATACAGGACAGCCTTTCGATGGGGATGAAGCTTGATGGAATATATCATGGAATGGAACTCCCGAGTAAATTTAAACTTGGTGTAAGCGGATGTCCGAATCAGTGTGCCGAGACTTGTATAAAGGATATAGGACTTGTCGGCATGAAAAACGGATGGAAACTTCTGGTAGGTGGTAACGGAGGAGCAAGACCGAGACTCGCTGTTGAACTGATGAATAATATCTCCGATGAAGAGGCAATATCCGCAATTGATAGAATTATTGTATTTTACAAAGAGAACGGAAAGAGGAACCAGCGTATAGGGGGAATGATTGAAGATATGGGGCTGGAGGAGTTTAAAGCGAAGATCCTGTAACTGGTATCTTATTCCTGCAGATTTTATAATTCTAAACTGGAATTACCGTATTTACCCATAAAATACCTCTGTTTTAAAAAATTACAGACCCCGCCGCTTCTGGAGGCGGGGGAGTGATTATGAGTAAGCTTAAATTTTAATACAAATAAGCGACTTACTTATAAGCTTCTAATTACTCAATTAATTTTTTGATTAATTTGTTGACAATAAATGTAACACTTGTTACGTTTATTGTCAACAGTCAGGGCTGATGCCAATCTATAGCACTGTTTAAAAAATTAATTACTTAAGGAGTAAAATCATGCAGCGAATTATACTTATTATTACTTTAATAGGATTTTTAGCGCTTACAGCTGTTGCAGTCTGGTTTCATGGTGTCTGGGGAATTTTTGAACCTCACTTTAAGAGTTTTGGCGCAGCTCAGGTTTTTGTAGATCTTATTATAGCGCTTGTTCTGTTCATGGTCTGGATGTGGCGGGATGCAAAATCCACAGGGCGTAATCCCTGGCCATGGATTATCTTAACGATGCTGACCGGGTCGATCGCTCCCCTGATTTACCTGATTACGCGTAAAAATCTTAAGGATATTTAATTATTGCTGAAATCAGGTTATAGTAAATCATAGACTATGACCTGATTATTAAAATATTTAAGTAATAATTCCTGAAAACTTTTCTTATAAAAAACTTTAATTTTCCCATTACCATATGACGGCAGGGATATAATTTTTATATTTAAAAAATATGTTAAGTGATTAACACTGAAAATACTTTGACAATAACTGGAGTGCAAATTACGGATTAAGTATGAGCAGAACACCTGATTTTAAAATTAAAGCAGACATCCTTGAAAAAGTTATCTTTTCCATATCATATAAAGGCTTGAATAATCTCAGTTTAAGAGATATAGCCCGTGAAGTCGGAATGAGCGCACGTATGCTGATTTATCATTTTGAATCATATGATAATTTAATTAATTCCATATTTATTTATCTGAGTACCAGACACAAAAATATGATTAAAGATCTTTTAACCGAAAACTCAGATAAAACACTCGGTGAAGTTACTCAGATTTTTATTGAAACTATATACATAGATGAAAATAAAAAATATCTGCTTCTGTTTTTGGAGTTATATGTGAAAGCATTGAGAGATGTTGAAAAATACAGCGATTTTTTTAATGAAGTTTTACATAACTGGATTGATGAAATAGAGAATATCATCAGCAGAAAATATGGAATTAAATCAAAGAGTTACGCCTCCATGATACTCTCATTTTACCGCGGTCTGATGCTTGAATGGCTCGCCTCAAATGACGATAAAAGAATTATAGAGAGCAGCAGATTATTTTCAGTTATTATTAATAATTTAATGATAAAGGCACCTGATAATAAATAAAGTATCGAGGTGAAGTGATATGAATAAGTATTGTATTTACATAGTTTTATTAATCATCTGTTTTTCTAAGATATCATTTGGTGCTGAAAAGATTGTTTTAGCAACAGGGGAATGGATACCATATACTTCTGAGTCAATGACAGGATATGGTTTAATAACAGAGATTGTTACTGCTGCTTTTAAAGAAGTTGATATAGAATCTTCCTATAGATTTTTACCCTGGAAAAGGGCTGAGACAGAGCTTGACAATGGTAATGTATTCGGTATTTTCCCGTATATTTTAACTCTTGAAAGAAAGAAAAAATATAATTTTTCAGAAGTGCTGGTTGATAGTAAAGGTCATCTTTTTTATTATATTCCATCTAAAAAAGTAAAAAAAGACTTTAACTGGAAAACTTTCAGTGATTTCAAGAAATATAGAACGGGTGGAACTATAGGTTATTGGTATGAAAAACCTTTTAAGGAAGCCGGCCTGGTTGTCGATTATTCTGTTTCTGATGAACAGGGTATAAAAAAGCTTAAATATGGCAGAATTGATATTCTAGCCTCCGAGGAAAGGGTGGGATGGCAATTAATTCATAAATTGTTCCCGGAAGATATTGAAAAGTTTGGTGTTGTTAAAAAGCCTTTGAATAAAGACGAACTCCGTGTAATGATTTCCCGTAATTATCCCGACAGTCATAGGATAATGATGAAGCTGAATGCAGGTATAAAAAAAATAAAAGCAAATGGTAAGTTAAAAAGGATACTTCAATCGTATCGAATAGAAAATTAAAATATAATCTATTATCGATTTCTATTGATAAAAAAACTCCCCTTCCGGGGAGTTTTTTGAATTGTTAGTAATTTGTTTCTTTAATTTCAAAATGAGCCTGAGGGTGAAGACAGGCGGGACACATTTCAGG
>PGXT01000083.1:10688-13060 GCA_002839285.1 Spirochaetae bacterium HGW-Spirochaetae-5
GTTCTGTATCTGCTTTCATGAGCTTTTTCAACTGTAGCGATCATCTTAAATGCAAGAGCAATCTCTTTGAACCCTTCATCTGCTGCTATCTGTGCGAAATCCTGATAGAGTACGGTCCACTCTTCGTTTTCTCCATCTGCTGCTTCTTTAAGATTTTCAAGTGTAGTTCCGATTACTCCTGCAGGATAAGTTGCAGTAATTTCTACAGGACCACCTTCGAGGAATTTAAAAAATCTTTTTGCGTGTTCTTTTTCATTTAATGCAGTCTCTTCAAAAATAGCAGCAATCTGCTCTAGGCCCTCTTTTTTTGCCTGTTTAGCAAAATAATCATATCTCATTCTTGCCTGAGATTCACCTGCAAACGCTTTAAGCAGATTCTGTTCTGTTTTTGTCCCTTTTATTGACTTCATCAATTCTCTCCTTTTAATTAGAATAATTTGTTCATGATAAAATTTTTTTAATATCCGCTGAGCCGGAGGCGCGGCGGATATAATTTATCATAAACCAATTGCTGTAACTAAAATATAAAACGTTTATTCACCAGATCAGAATAACGGTAATAGTCTTTGCTAAGTATATACCGTCTTTTGACTCATGATAAATTGATTTAAGTAACTATCTGTATATTCTATATCAGATCAAAACTGTACTTATCTGTTCCGCATACGGGACATTTCCAGTCATCACTAAGATCGCTGTAATCTGTTCCGGCGGGAACATTATGTTCTGGATCACCAAGTGCCGGGTCGTATATATGCCCGCAGATCAGACATTTAAATTTCTCTTTTTCACCTGCGGGTTTATCAGCAGGTTCAGTATTTACATAAGTGGGTGCGTTTTTAGGGGCTTTACCTTTCCGCACTTCCCGGTAATATGAATATGTAAGAGGTTCCCCAGTTCCATCAATGAAAGTGAGTTCCAACATCAACTGTCTGTATTACTTTACATTCAAACCATGCCAGAGAATCCTGAGTGAGAATTGGAACTCCCGTCGTGCCTGTTATAAATTCCACATCTTTGAATTTATCGATATCTTTACCGCTTTGATATCCGAAAACCCCTATCAATTCAGGTGAAGCCTCCTGCTTTAGTACGGATATTGAGAATGCTTTACTTCCGTTTATAAGTTCAGCAGTGTAGTTGTTTTTGCTGCAGCAGACAGCAAATTGAGCAGGCTCTGCTGTTACCTGAAAAACAGCATTGGAAACATATCCATTGAGTTTTGTACCGTTATTTGAACTGACCACATAAAGACCGTATGAAATTTTAAAAAAAGCTTCAAAGTTCATCGAAGCATTATTCTGAGGAGCTGTCATTTAATTACCCTTCTGGACTGGTGTATTATTCATATGTGAATTGGCTGAAATATATATTTATATAATAATAATACAACGATTAATTTTGTAAAAATAAAATAATAAAGATATTTGGTATTTTATATAAAACTAAGTTACTTAAATGCTTTTATTATTTCAATCTTTTTTTAATGAAAGAACCGCATTCTGATTTATAAGCGGTAATCAGGTATCTACCGCGCCGCCGGGTTATGGAGAAAAATTCCGATGGTTTATTCGTATGCTTTAACTGAATGCTTCTCTTCAAAAAGTTTCCTATATAAAACCGGTAAATCTCCCGGCCTAACGGCCACCCTCTTTGATAAAGAGGGTTTAGACTTCCGGAATTTCATAACCCCTTTATTAAAGGGGGATGTTGAGCCATGCGAAACGGGGGGATTTTAAGTTTATAGTTGATTCATAATCACACTGTTACATGAAGTAGTTATCATATTCTGTTTAAAAGAAATTTATAATTGATAATAGAATGGGTTCTTGAAAGATTAACTTACTGAAAAGTCAGTATTTATTCCTTAGCTTTTATAAAGTAAAAAACTCTATTATCCCCGCCGCCGAAGGCGGCGGGGATATATAATACTTATTTTTTACACTAAAAATTATATTCAGTAATAACTACTATTGAAAAGCTATTTAAATCAAATTTGTTTTGAGTGAATTTATGTTTATTAAATCAGAAATTAAAGATGGATTATACGCAGGATTTCCGGTTTTAATCGGATACTTCCCCATTGCGGTTACATTCGGTCTGCTGGCCAAATCCGTAAATATATCATTGATCGAATCATTCTGTTTCTCCGCTTTTGTTTTTGCCGGAGCAAGCCAGTTTGTGGGTCTCAATATGTTTCATGCCGGGATTGGTGCGGGAGAGATTACACTTACAGTGTTTCTTTTAAATTTCAGGCATTTTCTCATGAGTGCAGCTCTTGCATCGAAGAGTTATTTTAACAGACTCCTTATACCTGTTATTTCATTCGGAGTTACAGATGAGACCTTTGCAGTTGCCTCTATGAAAAAAGG
>PGXT01000083.1:13089-15841 GCA_002839285.1 Spirochaetae bacterium HGW-Spirochaetae-5
CGGGATATGTTGCGGGGGATTTTCTTCCGGCTGATATACAGGCGAGTATTGCAATCTGTTTATATGCCATGTTTGTTGCTATACTGATACCTGCGGTAAAAAAATCTTTCGCTGCCGGTGCCATAGCTGTAATTGCAGGGGGTTTAAATTCGTTTTTAGGATATGCCGGTTTTATCAGTTCCGGCTGGAATATTATAATATCAATTCTGGCCGCGTCTTTCGCAGGGATGCTTTTATTTAAGGGGGATGAGTAGAGATGGATATTTTAACTGTAATAATATTGATGATGCTTGTTACTTATCTTCCTAGGATGATCCCCATGTATGTTATAGATGTGGAAAAAATACCCTCTGAGCTGAAAAGATTTCTTTCATTTATTCCTTATGCGGCATTGGGTGCGCTTATACTCCCGGGGAGTATAAGCGCGATCAGCGGTAAGCCGGAAGTTTCGGCTATAGCAATAGCTTTATCTGCAGTTATTGCCTGGTTTAACAGCAACATTATAGTTACTGTTTTTCTTACAGTAGCCGCTACCTATCTGCTGTTACTTTCCGGAATTTAGTTTAAGATCTGCAGATCTGTCCGAATCTATCCGGTAGGTCTGAAGTATCCGGCTGCTGTATTTATCAACTTTATCTTTTCTTACAATAATTTTCTTTCCGGTATCATCTTCAATTATATGGTAAAGGCCTGTATTCTTTTCAAATAGCTCTACAAGATGTTTCATCGATGAAATTTTTACACCGTTAACTTTCTCTATTATGACATTATCTGTATCATGGTAGCCGAGATTTATTTCATCTGCCAGGACCTTAGTAAGGAGTATCAGTTCCTGTCTGTCAACAGTGCGGACGCCGTTCTGATAATAATTAAGGAGTTTTGTCGGGGCGCTGAAAAACCACTGGCTCCCCCATTCGAGGAGATAATTTTTTGTTAATGGTGCGAATATAAGTCCCCCGGTAATGAAGTAAGTGGGAGCAGTTTCATATCTTTCAAATGGAACAAGTCTTACGGAGTTCATGGGAACAGTAAGTTTAATTTTAAGATCCTTAATCTCTCCGTCACGTAGAACTCTCACTGTAATAAAATCATTTATAAATTTTTTCTGTATAATATAATTCAGAGATGTTCTTTCACCCTCTCTGAATTCTGTTGACCCGTCATTTTCGATATTGCTGTTTTCGATAGAGATAACAACATCATTTATATTCAGAATATTTCTGGCAGGGGAATCGAAAAGAATATCGACTATGAGTACTCCATTCTGATTTTTCTTCATCCGGAATTTTTCTCTAATATCGGGATTTTCCATCTTCTGAAACATTATTCCCAGTTCGGGGAATCCGTCATATTTTCCGTCTTCAATATCTTTCAGAAAATGATTGATTATCGGAGCAGGCACCATGTAACCGAGGTTTTCACCTCTTGTTGCAGATTGGAATGCCACACCTACAATCATATCCTTTATTATAACAGGACCGCCGCTGTTGCCGGGATTTATGGCTGCATCTATCTGGCATGTGAGCAGATTGGCGCTGCTGTGAGAGTAATTTCTCTGTTCAATTCTGGATACCACACCTTCGGTAATACTCATCTCATCGCCGCCCGTGGGGAATCCGTAAACTGCCACCTTATTTCTTACCTCGGGGAGTTCACCGATTTTTATCGGGCGTGAATCTTTAAAGAATTCGGGATCATTTACTTTAAGTATTGCAAGGTCGCTTTCATGGGAGATAGATTCAACATAAGCCGTATACTTGGTTGCCTCACCGGCCTTTTTTACCTGGATAAAGGTGTTGTTGCTTATTACGTGGGCGTTTGTAAGGATTCTTTCGCCGTCAATTATACAGCCGGAACCTGTACCGTTTGATTGCCCCCCCATCTGCCAGGGATTATCGTAGTTATAGCTGCTTGCTACAGTATATATTTTTACTACTGATTTTGAAACGGGTGTCTGTGCTGACAGAATGGAAAAATTCAGAAAAAGCAGTAAGGCGGTAAAAGCTGTTTTTTTCACGAGTGACTCCTGTAATTGTTATCGGATTGAAAACATATTTATTATCAGTATCTTTAAAGGGGGAAATGTTTAATTCAAGAAATTTTTTATTCTTTCACCTGCTCTTAATCCCTTAATCCATTCTTCGGGAAGCTCACCGGAGTATTTCGATGAACCGAGAATTATCCCTGCTGTTATTGAGCGCGCGGCATTATCCCCTCCGGCTGAAATGCATTCCGATAGTCCTGTTTTTAAATCATTTTCATGACGGGCAATTGTCTGTATCACACCGGGGAAGGCCTGGTGAATATGGCAGGTGAGACCTATATTATTGAGTGTTGTAATTGTATCTTCATTTTTAGACTCGATCCTCTTTGCTGTCCATTCACTGAGCAGTGATTTACTGAAGTGATCCCTTGCAGTTTTTTTCAGAGCATCAACCGGATGTTCCCCATTTAAAACAAGAACCGATGTGCGGGCAAAAAATTCCGAAGCGTCTATAACATGGGGGTCCCTGTGTGTAAGCATGGTCTGCTCCCTGGAATATTTTACAAGCAGTTCGATATCATTGTGGTAAAAGTAGATAAGGGGAGCAATTCTTGCGGCACCTGCAAGATCGTTGGACTCGCTTCCGGCATTTAGAAAGAGTGAACCGTTTTTAAGATTTGCAAGAGTGGTTTTTGTTGCTCCGTCGAAATATCCGGTATAATCTGAAAAGAGGTTCTGCCATTTTTTACTGAAAGCTTCGATTTCGAA
>PGXT01000083.1:16016-16775 GCA_002839285.1 Spirochaetae bacterium HGW-Spirochaetae-5
TTTATTCTTTCCGCCGCCAAAGGCAGCGGAAAGATGTAAGTGCTTTATTTTACAATGAAGTATATGTTAAGGAATTAACATATACTTTAATATTCATGCTGATGGTTAGAACATCATTCCTGCTTCAAGAAAGAATACAAAATTACCAAACCCGAAAATAGATTCTTCACTTGTGGGAGCTTCAGAATCATTAAAGGTTGTAGCATTGATTTCGCTACGTAAACCACCGATAACGGATAATCCAATATTCTGAAAGGCTACACCGCCGGCAACTTCGCCACCAAGAAAAATCGATTCTTTTACAGGGTAAGTTTGGTCAGCGCCGTTTGTAGACATTTCACTTACGGGAGCTTTACCGAAGAAGAAGCCTGTCTGCATTACTATAGCAAAACCTTCATCCCATCCGAATGTGCTGAAATCCCGATAACCGGCAATCCATCCATCACCTTTGGCTTTACGTGTCTGGTCTGTTGTTATAACAGTAGTACCATATTCTAATGAATCCTGCTTTCTTTCTGAATTCCAGAAACGTTTTCCTGCATAGAAATATGTATAGCCCATATCCCCCGCTTCAGTGAACAGTTTTGCACCAATTTTAAAATCAAAAGTATTGTAGTTACCCGTACCGGTGGATTTGTAAGTATATTTTGTACCACCGGAATCTTTATCAGTCCACTCCAAATCCCCAATGTTTCCAGTAAGCATACTGAATTCCAGTCCAAGGAATGAGTAGTTGTACATTGCGGCCAGATTTAAATT
>PGXT01000083.1:16903-20220 GCA_002839285.1 Spirochaetae bacterium HGW-Spirochaetae-5
CTTAATTTTTTGAGATAAAAAAAAGTCGATTCTCCCCGCCGCCGAAGGCGGCGGGGAAATATAATTTTTATTTTTTAGAGTAAAAATTATATTCAGGAATAATTACTGTTTATTAATAGTCTTATTTAATATAACAGGTTTTTATTTTTAGTCAATATAATATAGTGATTAATATTCGCAAAAGGACTCTATTTTCAGCCACAGCGCTACGCGCTGCGCCTGAAACGGGGCCTATGGGGGTACGCTCCTGTAGGCCCCGTTTCAGCGTATGTGAAGCATACGCACCCACGAAATAATCCGCTATCTGGAGGACTCTATTTTTGGAGATAAATAATTATTATTTTTAATCGAAAAGATTATTTCCGGAATTATTACTGAAAATTAAAACATGATAAATAATATTACAATTGTCACATTGGCGATTTTAAATTGTATAATTTAAGTGTTGTATTTTTATCTAAAACAGCTATAATATAATGAGTTGGAGAAATATTTTTATTCAACTCAGAGTAATGTTCTTTTTTTCAGTAAAAAATATTTAAGTTATCTTTCTACTAAAAAGGAGTCTCT
This sequence comes from Spirochaetae bacterium HGW-Spirochaetae-5, assembly GCA_002839285.1. Classification (GTDB taxonomy): domain Bacteria; phylum Spirochaetota; class UBA4802; order UBA4802; family UBA5550; genus WRGT01. The sequence goes on from PGXT01000083.1 coordinate 17,474, forward strand.
TATGGTACCTGAAATATTACGCAAATTATTTCTTCTTCATTTTATACTGGATTATATTGCTGCTATTCCGCTGATGTTTGCACCGGTGAAAACAATGATGCTTTTAGGATGGGATAATCCGGAATCAGTTGCGACCCGTCTTGTTGCCGCCGCTCTCATGGGTATTGGAGGGATCTCTTTAATTGCACATAAAGCAGATGCTGATACTTATCGTCATATGCTTACAATGAAACTGTTATGGTCGGGATCAGCTGTTCTGGGGCTGGGGCTTTCACTGGCTGAAAGCGCCCCGGTCTTCACATGGGTATTTCTTTTTATATTCGTGGTATTTTTTCTTATATGGCTTTTTTACAGAGTGAGGATATGATTTATGATTATGAACCGTAATCTGCTTAAAAAAATAACTATTGTATTTATAATTGCAGGCTGCGCGGCAGTTTTTTTTACATTTGATCTGAACCGGTATTTAACTCTCTCTTATATAAAGGAATCCAGGGAGACTTTTTACAATTTTTACACAGGTAATAAAGTTCTTACAATAGGTATTTACATGCTGATATATATTGCCGTAACAGCCCTTTCTCTCCCCGGAGCAGCTGTGATGACTCTGGCCGGCGGCGCGCTCTTCGGATTCTTTATCGGGCTGGCTGCTGTATCATTTGCAAGTACAATCGGTGCAACACTTGCATGTTTTGTTTCCCGTTATCTTCTGCGCGGCTGGGTGGAGGATAAGTTCGGCGACAGACTCTCTGCGATTAATGCCGGCATAGAGAAGGAGGGGGCATTTTATCTCTTTATGCTGAGACTTATTCCGGTTTTCCCTTTTTTTATTATCAATCTCCTCATGGGTCTTACAAGGATTAAACTGGTAACTTTTTATTGGGTGTCGCAGATAGGGATGCTTGCCGGAACTGCGGTTTATGTCAATGCAGGTAAGGAGATAGGGAAGATCGATTCACTTTCCGGGATTCTCTCTCCGGGGCTTATTATATCTTTTGTAATACTGGGGATATTTCCTCTGGCTGTGAAAAAAATTGTAAATGTTGTTCAGGCTCACAGAGCTTAAATTAGTAATCATAAAATGGGGGTGAATACTAATCTCTATTGAGCAAGCTCCGCATTCCCAGAGGCAATATCATTAAGTTAAGAGATTTGGAAATCCCGGAACTTTACACATAGCCCCCTAAATCCCCCGGAGGGGGACTTAAAAGGTTTTTGTATGAAAAAGAATTCGTTAGGATGAATTAATTATGCAATATTGTTTTAAAGTCCAACGACCGGGGATTTAGGGGGCGTTGGCTTAATATAATGAATCGAGGTGAGAATATGAATTACAATTATCATATAATAATAATCGGAGCAGGGAGTGCCGGGCTTGTAACCGCTTCCGGAGGGGCTTCAATGGGTGCTAAAGTCGCCCTGATTGAAGAGGATAAAATGGGTGGGGACTGTCTCAATACAGGGTGTGTTCCCAGCAAGTCCTTTCTCCGCTCTGCCCATCTTGCTTCTGAGATAAAGAGTGCGCGCGATTACGGCATATCCGCCTCGATGAAAGATGTTAATATCTCTGCTGTAATGAAAAGGGTCAGCGGTGTTGTTGATATTATTGCTCCTCACGATTCCGTTGAGAGGTTTACTTCACTTGGAGTTGATGTAATAAAGGGTAAGGGGATTCTTGTTGATAATCATACAGTGAGGATTCACGACAGGGTTATTACCGGGAAGTATATAGTTATTGCAGCTGGATCTAATCCTGCGGTACCGGATATTCCCGGACTTAATAAAGTTCCATATTACACGAATAAAAATATTTTCAGTATAAAAAAGCTTCCGAAAAAACTGATAGTGCTCGGGGCGGGTCCCATAGGTCTTGAACTTGGCCAGGGTTTCAGTCATCTCGGTTCTGATGTTGAGATTATAGATATGGCAGATCAGCTTTTTACAAAGGATGATCCAGAGGTTGCTCCGCTTATGGAGAGTCTGCTTAAAGAAGAGGGGATATCCTTTCATCTCTCTGCGAAGATAAAGGAGATAAAAAAAACCGGAAGTAAAATCTCTGTGCTTATAGGTAAAGAGGGCAGGATTGAATGGATCAGCGGAACTGATTTGCTTGTTTCATTAGGACGTGTTCCAGCTACGGAAGGGATTGGCCTTGAAAATGCGGGAGTTAAAACTGATGACCGGGGATTTATTGCTGTTAATAAATATCTTCAGACAAATGTGAAAAATATATATGCATGCGGTGATGCTGCGGGGCCTTATATGTTTACTCATATGGCAGGCTACCAGGCTGGAGTGGTTTTAAGGAATATAATTTTCTCTCTGAAAAAATCTCCCGTTGATTATTCAATGGTTCCATGGACTACTTATACAAAACCGGAGGTCTCTCACGTTGGATATACAGAGCAGATGGCGCGTGAATCGGGTAAGTTTAAAGAGAGTGTTGTTGTTAATCTTAAAGAGATGGACCGGGCACAGACAGATGGTGATACAACAGGTTTTCTTAAACTGGTTCTTGGTAAAAAGAACCGGATTATCGGAGCCACGCTTGTGGGGAACAAGGCGGGTGAGATGATCCATCTGGCATCAATGGCAATAAGATATAAGATGAAGGGGACCGGGTTTATGTCTCAGATTTTTCCCTATCCGTCAGAGGCCGAGATTTTCAAATTTGCTGGTTATGCTCTTGCGCGGAAGTCTTTTAAGCCCTGGATGAAGAGTCTGGTGCAGAAGATTTTTTTCAGGTA
>PGXT01000084.1 GCA_002839285.1 Spirochaetae bacterium HGW-Spirochaetae-5
TAAGTCCCCTGTCTATTGAGACTGCAACGGCGACAACACTTGCAAGCCCCATAACTGAAAAAATAAACTGTTCGCCCAGTGTAAGCAGATTTTCCATTTGTCCCTCTTTAATAATTATGATTTATAAATACTATTTAAACTCACCCCCGGCGCCGCCGCGCCCCTCTCTTTAAAAAAGAGAGGAGCTTTTTCGAGATGAAGCTTTTTAAAAAAATATAAAGAATTCCCTGATCTATTCTCCCCTCTATTTCTCATCAAAGAGAGGGGCCGGGGGTGAGTTCTATTCCCCTTTGATATACCTTATTACTTTACCTTTAACATATATGTTGTTAACTGTTCCAACAATATAAACTTTGCTCTCTCTTGTAAATACAGCTTCTATGAGGTTATCCCCCCCTTTGCTTTTAACCGCATTATCTACAGCCTCGCGGTTATTCGCAGCGGGAGTTACCGGGAACACCCAGAAAAGCCTGAAGCTGCTGGACATCCCCTCTGCCTCGCCGAGTACCTCGTAGTCATATGATGCCATGAACTTTGCGCTGGGCTCAACACCGATTGCGTGCGACCCCGAGGAGATGCACCCGGAAAAGAGCATCATAAGCACCGGCAGCATAAATATCAGAAAATTTCTCCGTGTTTTCATCTCTTCTTCCCTTTGGAGTCGATTTCCGCAACTGTAAACTTAACCGCTTCACCCTCAACTCTTACTGTTGTAAAGCTCCCGAGTAAAAAATATCCCCATGTTTCATAGCAGCTTACATTGATTAGTGTATCTGCATTTTTTTTCGACAGGGCATCTTTAATTGCAAGATCAAGATCGGGCCGCCCTATCATGTAAATCCCCAGTATAGAAAATGCTGTATCGGTCCCCTCGGTCTTCCCCAGATTCTCTGCGACAATTTTACCCTGCAGAGGTATAAGCGCTGCGACAGCCAGTGCGGTATAAATAGTTATTTTTTTCATTATGATTTGTTCTCCTTTGATTCAAACTTTAATCTTAGTCTACCCCTTCTCAGCCCCCGCACCCCCGGAGGGGGCAATGATTGTATTGCCCCCTCCGGGGGTGCGGGGGCCGTGGTTCTGCTGATGTAATAGTTTAAAACTTTGCTTCTACTCCGAAGTTCGGGAGTATTGCAAGTCCTTCCATCTTTTCTATTACCGGATTGCTGCTGGAATATGGGTTCCGGTAATCATATACATAATTGTCGGGCATATACATATCGGCATTGATCAGTTCGATGTACCAGCTTACATGTCCCCACTTGTAATTTGTCTTATGACTGTACCTTATATCAATCTGATGAACAGCCCCCATGCGTTCCGAATTGGTTTTCCCGTAAAGAGGCTGATATCTCACTCTGCCGTCAGGTAAAGTATCAGGACCGGTACTACCGACAATCGGAGTATATGGCGATGAAGAGTTCAATTGAAATTTCGCGCTGAATGTATGATTTTTGTAAGTGTACCCCGACACAATCTTCAGAACATGTGTCTGGTCATAATATGAATCTATCCATTCATCACGGTAAACATCGGTCTTCATGTTGGACTGCATCTTCGATTTTGAATAAGTATAACTTGTCCAGCCGAAGAATCCCTGATCACCTTCATCATTTATCTTTGCCATAATTTCAAACCCTGAGCTTATCATCTTGCTCCCGTTATCGGCAACTTCATCGGGATTATCCTGCTCCTCAGCATAGACAATATCCCAGAAGTTGTTGTAGAATCCTTCGGCCTTAAATGTATAATCAGAAATTTTCTGTTCCAGACTCAGTGTTCTGTGAATAGATCTCTGCGGATCGATATAATCCGCTTCACCGACATTCGGCACTTCATTAAAATAGAATGCGTTTGTCTGGAGAAAGCAGCTGTAGTATCCCCCTGCAGCGCCAAGAGTTGTACCTGTGGGGAAAGCGATACTTAATGCGCCCCTTGGATCAAAGACATGCTTCTTTGTCCGGGAGAAATATTCTGCATGATAACCCGGAACAAAGGTCACCCATCCGAATGTGAACTTATTCTCCATATAGTGAATAAAAGTTTTATTTATAATTGTATCTCCAAGCGGAACCTTTTCAAAGCTGTCAGGATCCCCCGGATTAAAACCGACAATATTCTCCTTTGGAATGAGCGTAACACCGTCTGTTCTGAAGAGATAATAATTAAATTCAAGTCCCGCACGAAGTTCGCCATGGGACTTCCACCACTCCATTTTAAGTTTATCTTTTAATCCGAAAATATAAGGCTTCGAAATTGTTTCTATATCCTTTGCCCAATCGGCAGTTGAGGCAGGGAACTCTCCCCACATATAAAAATTTGTCATTGCCCCGTATGCCATGAGCGTATTCGAAAAGGATTCCTTCGGTTTAAATGTATAATAGACCCCGAAATTATGCGAATCCTGATTCTGTTTAAAAGTCGCGTTGGCAAAGTAAGGGTCATCCCTTTCATCGAGATACTTATCTTTCAGTATCAGTTTTATAACGTCTCTTTTCCCGAAGACAAGAAAGGAGAGAGAGTTGCTGTTATCAAGAAAATACTTAGCCTTGAACTGATAGTCCCAGTAATCGACAACCTGATCGAGTTTTTTATCAAGGATGTATTCATAAATCGGAGGTATAAAAAGAGAGATATAGCCTATTCTGGCAGAAGCTATAATGTATCCCTTATTTGCCTCTTTCTCCTTACCGTCAACGAATGTCTTTTCAATAATCGGTCTTTTAATCAGAGCAGAGGCTGAAATAAGCCCCACATCGACATTCCCCCCGGGCTCAGTCACTTCATCTATTGTATTAATGTTGATTATAGCGCCCTGGGCATTCCCGAACTGTGAAGGATAGGATGAAGCGTAAAGATCGATCTCCCTCATGAGATCGTTGTTTATCACAGAATGAAATCCCCCGAAGTGCATGGGGTTGTAAAGAGGGATGTCATCAATGAAATAACCGTTCACTGCCGGGTCGGCCCCTCTGATTATAAGAGGTCCGAAAAAGCCCATGGGCCTTGAGACGTTAGGCAGAGCGGTAAGAGCGTTCAGAGAATCTCCGAAAGATGCCGGCACCTCTTTAATCTCCTTCCGGCTCATGGTATGGCGGGAAATTTTCTGAATATCCTTCTCCCCCTTAATTACAACGCCATTCCCCTTTGAAGTAAAAGGGTTGAGAATAAAATTACGGGTAACATTCCCTTCAACAGTTACAAATGTTGTAATGCTCTCCAGCCCCGGGGACTGCACCTTTACTACATATCTTCCGCTCTTTGGAATCTCCATGTAATAGCTGCCCTGAGGAGCATTTATTACAAGCCCCGCCTCCTGAACTATTACAATTGCAAAATTTACAGGCTTCTGTGTTGATCCGTCAATAACCCTCCCCTGCATTGAGTATGGAGCGGCATAGGCAGGTATAAATACCGATGCAACAAACAGATTTACGGCAGAAATCAGAAATACGATATTTTTTTTCCGCATCTTTATAAAACCTTTTCTATATTTATTCTCATGATTTTCTAAGTAGCAAATTATTTTTTAGCAGGCGTATGCTCTGCATACGCCTGAAGTGGGGGTTTACGGGGGCGTTGCCCCCGTAAACCCCCACTTCAGGCGCAGCGCGAAGCGCTGTGCCCCCATAAAATAAACAGCTACCGGTTTTCTACAGCTATTGAAATCGGTAAAGATGTACACACACAAATATCCAGACCGCAGCTTTTTTTATATATAATACTTAAACACCAGAAAGATAAAAATCTGTTACTTACTATTTTAAAAAAAATCAGTAACAGCTCAAATCTTCAATCTGTTTTCCATATGTTTCTGACACTATTTTCTGTCAACGAAAATATGAATCCAAATTCGGTTTTCAACTGTTTCAAACTCCTTCTTCAGGGGGATTCAGGGAGCTCTCCGGAAATAACGACAGAAGAAGAAAAACCATCGATAGAAAACAGATTGAATATGCCAGTACTCCCGACGCGGCAGGTAATATTGAATTTATAAATAAGTAATCCTGATTGGCAGACCATATAATAACCGACATCAGAGAAATCGATAAACCTGCCAGCATAGATCGCCGGAGCGGCGATACCGCCTTAAACATAACAAGTCTCCGCTTTGAACGGATGATTCCATGAATGACTTTCATTAAATAAAATAATCCCGCGGAATTTATAATAAATATGATCACCCAGGCCGTAATTTCCGCATAGATGATTCTCCCCATCTTCACTGAAGAAAATCCGCACCATGCGGCCCAGTCATTTAAAATATATGCAAAAAGAGGCCAGCTCCTCTGACTGTTTGCTATAATGACAATTCCGTCACCGGTTTCCGGCACGAAATGAAAATGGGTCATCCAGCCGAGCCCCTGCCCCCCATGAGAAACAGCTTTCATGCCGTTGGGGAGATATTCGATAAAATGGCCCAATCCGTAGAAGTCAAAGACTGTTCCGAATAATCCCGGAATCTTCACCATAGGTGTATGAATCTCATCAATGCTCTTCGCCTTCAGAACATTTTCACCAGTCCTGTTATATTCTCTCATGGAAGCCGCAGCAAATAAGGCAACATCTTCAACTGTTGAAAAAAGTCCCCCCGATGCTTTTCCGGCATAAACAAATACAGGTACGGCAGTTCCATGCAGATCGTATCCGGTTGGAACAGTTGGATAAAAATCCCTGCGCCAGGTAAAATCTGAATGTTTCATGCCCAATGGAATAAATACTTCACTCTTCATATATCGGGAAAAACTCCTGCCGGTAACCTCTTCTATAAGCAGCTCAAGCAGATTAAAGCCCACATTGGAATAGGCAAATGAGCTCCCCGGCCTATCTGCAGGCACAGCTTCTTTCGATAAAGACTCTCTTAATGAAGGCCTGAACTCTTCCGGATGATAATGAAGGCCAAGCGTTCCCAGAGGCATTCCGGAACTATGGGTTAAGAGCTGCCTTACTGTTATGTTTCCGCTATTAAACCTGCCTTCAGGGAATTCCCAGTTTTTAATATAATTCTGTATAGGTTTATCCAGCTCAATCACATTACGTTCGGCAAGTTTCATTACTCCCCATGCTGTAACAGACTTTGAAATGGAATGCATCATGCAGACAGTATCCGTAGTCATTTTCCGTTTCCCGGAGATATCGGCGTATCCATAAGCTCCGGTATAAATAATGCGTCCTTTCTTAATGATTGCCACTGAAGCACCGGGAATATCGTAACGGTTCATCAATGCAGGAATACGGCTATCAGGATAAGGGGAAAATTCAGACTGCCGGCCGGAGTTGTCTCTGCATCCCGCAGAAAATAAAAACAGAAGTATTATAATAAACTTTTTCTTATTATCCATTTTCGCGTTCTCCATAAACAGGTCACAGCCTGCATCAGAAATATTGAACAACTTCTGAAAAATGTTTTTTAAATCTGTCTCATGTCAAGAAAAAATATGAATTTATATTCGGTTTTAGCATTTTTACTCTTTACAAATTCAAAGGGATTTTAAAATGAGATCAGAATTTATTCCTTAACTTTTATAAAGCAAAAAAACTCTATTATCCCCGCCGCCGAAGGGGGCGGGGATATATAATTCTCATTTTTTACACTAAAAATTATATTTATGAATAATTACTGAAATGAGATACAGATAACATAGTCAGATAATTAATAATCTCTTAAAAATGGATCATATCAACAATAATGAAAAATACAGATAAATCAAAAATAATGAAATCCCCCGTCACTCCTCCTAAACAGGAGAGGTCAATCAATACCCGCAAAAAAATTATCGACAGCTCCATGAAGCTCTTTTCAATTCATGGGCACGCCAATACTTCCATTGAAATGATAACAAAAGATGCAGGCATAGGACTTGGCACATTCTATACTCACTTCAATAATAAACTGGAGATATTCCTCGAAACTCTTGAGCAGCATCTTAGAGTAACCACCTCAACTTCAGAAAGAATCTATAACCGGATTTACGAAATGAAGATGCCTCTGGATGAGGCTATGGATTTTCTTATCAGAGAGATGTTTATAGCCAGTAAAGACAACATGCGGTTATTCCTTGAACGGAGAGAGTATATTCTCTCCTCTGAGAGGTTCAGGAATGTCTACCGTGAGGAGGAAGCGAAAGGGCTTCTTTTAATGCAGAAGTTTTTCAGCACATACAGTAAAAAAATAAAACCTCACGATGTTGAAGCTTTTGCCCTTGTACTGATAAATATGGTGCTTATAACATTTGTTATACTATATCAGACTCCCGATCTTGACCGGGAGAGAGTATTAAATGAGCTTATTCTTAGTGTTAAGTATATGGTAGTAAAGTAGGATAATATTCTGCAGTCGATTCCATTACGGCATCAGATAAAACGGCAGCACTTTAATTCCGGAGGCACAGAGCTTCGCTCCGCATACGCGCCCCCGGGAATAATTTACCCCCCATTAAAACAATAATAAAAACAGAAATAAGCAGTTGACTTTACAACTGACCAGGACATTTATTGGACATTATTAGGTTTATGTCCAAAACAGCAGACATTCTTTACAGGAAGGAATGCTGTATTCATGTTAACAAAGATCCGGATTATTAATGAAAAATTTACATCAGAAAAATTATACACTTTTTTCCTCGCCGGGAATCAGATTGTTTACCATGCTGGTTTCGGCGGTATTTTTGACTTCATGCTTTGACAATCTGGGGGACCTTGTTGAAGATAAGCAGCCGGCTCCCCACTCTCCATCGATAAAATTTACTGTTGATACAGACAGAGATGAAGACGAAATATCCGGAATTTTGAGCATCGTAGAACCTGATGAAGAGGATGACATCTCAAAATACAGAATCTACTGGGGAGAAGGACCATACGAAAAAACCGCATTAATTTGCGAGCTCACAAAAGGATCATCTCTGAATTTTACTTTCAATGAAAACAGCATTGTACCTTCCGGCGCAGATCATTTTATTGCATACTCTGTTTCGATAGATGGTACCGAATCCCAGCCTGCCGCGCTTGATATAGATGATGTCGTTTTAAGAAAAGTATCGGATATCAGCATTGGAGTAAACTCATTAAACAATTCAACCCATATGGCAGTTTATAACAATAAACTTTATTTTAATGCAGGCTCCGGAACTGCTGGCGGAGTTGAACTGTGGGTTTATGATGAAACAGGGGAGCCCGCTGAAGTTTGCGATATATTACCTGGAAGCGGAAACTCCCTCCCTGCGTATCTATGTCATTATGATGGTAAACTTTATTTCAGCGCAGATGGCGGTGTAAACGGAACTGAAATCTGGTCGTTTGACGGAACCAACCCCCCTGTTGAAATTGAAATAACTCCCGGTACATCATCTTCTAATCCGTCACACTTCAAAAGATTTAAAAATAGACTGATCTTTCAGGCTGACAGAAATACCGGCCAGGGTATAGAGTTATGGGCTCTTGAAAATGGAACACCTGTCCAGCTTTTCAACATACGGACCGGAACGAGTCAGGATTTTAATCCATGTTATTTTGCAGAATTAAACGGCATACTCTATTTTCAGGGGACCAACACAAATGGTTCCGAACTCTGGCGGTGGGATGGTGATGACAACAATAATCCTGCCGAAGTATATGATATGTATATAAATTTTTTTTCAAGCTTTAACCCGACTTATCTCTGCGAGTTCGACAATAAAATATTCTTCAGCGCTCTTACCGGAAACGGGACCGAGCTCTGGTCATACGACGGTTCTGCAGATAATCCTTCAGCGTTTTCAGCATTTGATATCAATACAACAAGTACCGGATCATATCCGAAATATCTGATTGTCTATAGAAACAAACTCTATTTTCAGGCTGCAAAAACAAACAGCTCCGATTTTGAATTATGGTCCTACGACGGAATAAATGCTCCTTCTGAAGTATTTAACCTCCCTCTATCAGAAAAGAATTCCAGACCGGAGGGTTTAACGGTTTATAATGATAAATTATATTTTGCGGCGAAAGAACCCTCAACATCAGCATATATAAAAAAACTGTGGGTTTACTACATTAAATAATCAGAATTTATACGCTGCACCCATTGAAACCCCAAGTCCATGAATTGAAGCAGCTTCATCATAAACATAAAGATATGACAAACCTACAACTCCCGAATAATTCCCCGATGAGTACTCATAACCCGCCGAAGTCTTAAACGAAAAAGTAAATCCTGAACTCCTCATGCCTTCATTGTCAATCTGCAGATATGTAAAACCGGGAACGGTCTGAAAATACACACCCCCGCGCCGTCCTCCCTGAAGAGTCAATTCCCATCTTGGGCCGGAATATAGAGAGATATCCAGGACTTCAGAACTCCCTCCGCTGAACAGAATATACTCAGACTCAACTGAAAGAAGAGGAGCCCAGAAGGCGGCACCATCAGGAAGCATTCCGCTTATAGATTGAGAGTATCCGGCCGAGACTCCCCACGCAGATGGAATTACATCTGTGAGCAAACCTGCTACTCTATAATAACTGAAAAGCATCCTGAATTTTCTGTTTAAATCACTGCCGGTAACCCCGGATTCAACTGTCTCTTTATCATAACCTCCCGCAGGCATCCCCTCCATACCCGAAAGATAATGCTTAATAATATCCTCATCCTTCATGACATTACCAAGAGTCCGGTTAAGCTCTATATCCTCAAGCTGGCTCCCTGTAACATAGAGTTTAACCAGCTGCTTTTTCTTTATGGCAAATGCTCCATGTGAATTTTTAAAAATAATATGATATGCATCCCATTCAACAACTTTCCCTACAAGATATGTTCCGTCCGACAGAAGAATTGTATCTGCATTTAACACTGCAGCCGGAGTTATAATTCCGATAACAACAATCACAGCTCTTAATATATTTTTCATTCGATCTCACTCTTCACTATACTGCTTTTTCTTATTACGGCATCCCCGGCAATTGTCTGAACTGTAATACTGCCGCTGTTCTCTCCGATGACAAGTCCGCGGATAATATCTCCGTTTGCAGTGGTTACCCTGACATTTTTCCCGGTATAATTTAAAACAGCTGCAGATGGATTGAATTTTTTTTCAAACTCCCGTATCATCTGTTCAAAATCCGGCGTATCTTTATCAGAAGGCCATAGAGATGCCGATGCAGCCTTACTGCTCAGAACAGCCCCCTCCCGTACAAGCCGGGTAAAGTTTTCATCCCGTATAAGAGTGTTGTTCATTACTGCAAGATCTTTTGAGGCATTTTCTGTTCCTATTCTGGTACTGATTATTAATATCCGCCGGTTAGCCAGCCTGGCGAATTTTGAACGGGGATTTTTCTGAATAATATCCTGATAATAAATAACCGCTTCCGCAGGATTCCCCATCGACTCCAGACAGCGGGCTTTAAAAAAATCAGCACTGTCCATTGAACCGGGCCCCCTCTTTTTCTTTATGGAATCAATAACTTCTAATGAATCCCTGAAGGCTGTAAGATAAAAAAGCTTCTCGCCTTTTTCCGGAGTATCAGGCATAATCTTTACAATCTCAGTCTCTCTGGCAAATTCATCCAGATATCCCAGCAGAACAGATGCAGTTATTGAAATTACATCTTCCGGATAACGTTTTATAACTTCCGAATATTTAGCTCTCCCCCCTGCTGTGTCACCTGACATGGATAGACAATACCCCTGGTGAAGCATAATACCGCCGATTCCCGCCCCGCTTATTGCACCTGAGTCAAGAGCTTCCTCATATTTTTCCAGCGCTTTTCCGTATAAACAGTTTCTTTCAAAATAATAAGCGCTCATCAGCGCCGGATCATTTTCTTCAGCAGCTTCATTCCGGAGAGCCCCCCTGCCGAGCATCGATTTGACCATATTAACAGTAAACATTAAAGCCGGTGATATATCTGCCGTGATATTATCTGTTTTTGAATACGCGGAAAACATTGAATCCGCCCGCATCTCTATTATTCCGGCACTAAGGGGATCTATTTTATTCTTATACAGATCCATTCTGAATCTGTACTGAATAATTAATCCGGCATGATCCACTGCTGCTGAAACTTTTTCCGGCCTTGAAAGAAGATAATTTATCTCGGCCAAACGGAGCTTAATATTTTCGTTATTAAACAGGATCATAAAAAATATTGAAATAATGACCAATAGTCCCAGAACAGTCTCCCCGGGATATTTATAGTTAAACCGTTTCATTTTATCTCTATTCCAAGTATTGTCGCGTCATCGGTAAGATTGTCGAAGTCGGCAAAATCCTTAAGTCTCTTCACAGCCATCTCTACCAGAACCTTAACCGGTTCATCAATTCCGGCTTCAATTACATCAAAAAATCTTTCACGCCCGAACTGCTCGTTCTCAGTATTCGCGGCTTCAAGTATCCCGTCGGTAACAAGAATTATTTTATCCCCCTGCTCCAGCTGTATTTTTTCTGAAACGAAATACTCATTCATATCTCCGAACAGTCCCACAACTCCACCCTCGGAATGGAGAAAACTCTGACTTTTGCCGCTTTTTGAAATCAATACAACAGCAGGATGACCGGCATTACAGAAGTAAGCCGAATTATCTTTTTCAATAACAATATAAAAACCGGTAAAATAATGGGGCCTCACACTGTCCGATCTCATCATATGGAGAATTTCACGATTCAGAATTTTAAAAATTTCTGCCGGATCTTTTATATAAGGCGCGTAGAGACTGAACTTCTCTTTAAGGGTCATTGTCAGCAGAGCTGCCGGAACACCATGCCCCGAAACATCGGCAATTAAAAAAGCAAACCGGTTGTCCCCCAGATTAAATACATCGTAAAAATCTCCGTTTACACTGCCGCATGGTTTACTGAAAACAGCAAGGCTGAATCTTTCGTTGTCTTTAAATTCCGGATATATCATTTTCTGCACATCCCCCGCAAGGGCCAGTTCAAAATCCATTCTGCTGTTGTACTCCTCCAGAGTCTGAACTTTATCTTGAATTGAAGCCGCCATGGAATTGAATGATCCGGAAAGTTTCCCTATCTCATCATTGCTGTCGAGATCAACACGCACTGAATAATCCCCAGCGGAGAGGGCGGCACTCTGTTTTAGAAGTCGAAAGAGCGGTTTAACAAAGATTCTGAAAAACAGAAAAGCAACTGCAATATGAACCAGAGCAAGACATAAAACAACAACAATAATCTGTCTGTAGAATGCCATCATCTGATCATTCATACCCCTGAGGCTCCGCCTGAAGAGAAGCACAGAGTCCGATACCTTACCGGTTTTGATGGGGATATAAAATGAAATTTCTGAATCTGTTTCCTGTATATCTGTAAAATAAAGATTACCTGAAAAATCCCGTGCCGTAATAGCCCTGACACAGTTTGCTATATCTTTATCAGAAACCGGCTCAT
>PGXT01000085.1:0-11601 GCA_002839285.1 Spirochaetae bacterium HGW-Spirochaetae-5
TATATCCGCAGCTGTTTTTCCGCTGACAGTTTTAAGCTGAATTATGGCCTCATCACGAACACGTTCAAGCATGAAATCTTCGTCTGCTGAATTTATATTTTCTGTAATGCTCATATTTATACCCCGTGTGATTGTTCTATGTTATGAAAAGATAAACTGCTTTTGTCTAATGGATTCTGAACTTGCCGGAAGCAGATACTTATTTTTTCATCGTAACAGGTGTACATTTTTTAGTCTATAATAATTCCGGATTATTATATTTATTGTAAGGAGTAGTAATTTACTTCCGGGTGCACAGAACCCTGCGCTGTGCTTAGAATGGAGAATTACGTGTATAAGCTCCTGTTATCCTCCTTGAAGTATAGGCATTTAAAGGGAGTTGTGTGAAAGATTAGAATAATGTTTCTGCCTGAATTTTTTTTATTGCATTTAGTTTCACCCGGCGTAATATGTCAGATCAGCAATTATAATTTTTAAAGGTATATTTAAGCAGTTTTATCTGGAAGTCCCTTATAAACGTGGGATAGTAAAAAATATGTTCAGGTTATCTAATGGAAATCGCGCTCTGTTACAGAATATTGCAGATTGGAGAGAGTTCATCGAACGAGGATATCTCACGTTCATTTAAATCTATGGCCATGAAATATCATCCCGATAAAAATCCTCAGCGTCGTGAATGGGCCAATGAGCAGATGAAAGTTCTTAATACAGCTTATTCCACTCTCATGAGCTACAGATTCAGCCAGGGGAGTGCCGAAGCGGCTCAGGAGATCAGAAAATCTGAAACTGAGCACCGGCCAAAACCGGCACCGGATAGAGATACCCGGAGAAGAGCCGCGCAGAATGAAGCTGCACGGGAAGAGGAGAGAGAGTATTTAATAAGCAGATTCGTCAAAGCACGCGAAGATGCGAAAGATGTAATGTACCGGTATTTTCAGTATAATCTCTATAATTTTCACAGGAGAGAGGAGCGGGGGAACCGTAAAATATATAACGATATAATTGTCTCGCTCAGGAAGTCCTATCATCTTATAAAAAAATATACGTCTCTGACTCAGGACCGGGAGTTGCTTGATCACTTTAATATTTTCGGCAGAATGATTTTTGATTTTTACAGAGCTTCGGAGTGTCTGAATATTATAGATTCTTATAACGACAGTTATGAGGTTGATGCATACAGGATGTACAAAAAGGGTGATGAACATCTTCATAAGTGTGAAAAGGAACTTTTTTTTGACAGGCATAACAGAGGGTTTATCGATAAAAGAAGAACTGCACCGGAACTCCTTGATGCTGAACATATCTTCAGGAGAACTGTGCAGCTTTATAAAAACTCCTCCTGGGCGGTGGAGTCATCGATTAAACTGGAATATGTTTTATCGCTTAAAGCATATATGATACTGTTTTTTTCGGAAGAATGAAAAGTTTTTACAATTGACGAAAGATCATCAGCAATTAATCGATCTTAAACATGATTCACGCCTCCTAACCCTCCGGGGGCTTCTGAATACAAGATAGTGAATCTGATGTTAAAAGAATTCACTATCCGAAGATCGGGGGGGTGCACAGTGATGAGTACAAAAAACAACAAACGGGTAATACTATGATTCAATACAGCAGTGATTCACCCACATATACCGAGATAGATATGGAGGCTTTCAGGCATAATATCAGTGAGATAAGAAGAATTCTTAATCCCGGTACTGAGATAATCGCCGTGGTAAAAGCTGATGCCTATGGTCACGGTGCGGAGATGATAGCCTGTGAAGCTGTAGCGAACGGTGCTGCTTTTCTTGCAGTGGCCCGCTTGAATGAAGCGATTCATATCAGAGATTGCGGAATAGATGCACCGATTCTGCTGTTTGATGATTGTGTTTCGGGGAATACAGCAAGATATATTGAACTCAATATCCGTCCCACTGTCAGTACATTTGAAGAGGCTGAAATGTTTTCGGTTGAAGCTTCAGCGTGTCAGCAGAATATTAAAGTTCATATTAAAGTTGATACAGGGATGGGGCGTCTCGGTTTTCTTGCCGATGGACTTACGTCGGAACAGTGTTACTACCCTCTTGCTGAAGAGATTAAAAAAATCTCTGAACTCCCTTTCATAGAAATAGAGGGTGTATATTCACACTTTGCCAATTCAGATGTAAAAGATAAAACTCATGCCAGAGAGCAGCTGATTTTTTTTCTGAAACTGAAAAATGATCTTGATAATTTACTCACTGAAAAACCGCTATATCATATGGCTAACAGTGCAGGGATTATGGAAATACCGGAGTCGCATTTTGATCTTGTAAGACCCGGGATTATTATGTACGGGCAGTATCCTTCAGATGAAGTTGATAAAAGTAAAATTGATCTAAAACCGGTTATGTCATTTAAGTCGAAGATAATTCATGTTAAAACCGTAGCTGCCGGATTTAAAGTGAGCTATGGAAGCACTTTTGTTACAGATAGAGAAACAGTAATAGCAACAGTTCCTGCCGGTTATGCCGACGGATTAAGCAGACTTTTATCGTCAAAAGGGGATATGCTTGTACGGGGTAAAAGAGCCCCTATATTGGGGCGAGTCTGTATGGATTTGACAATGATTGATGTAACAAATATTGACGGTGTATCTCTAAATGATCAGGTTGTGATCATAGGTTCTCAGGGTAATGAATCAATTACGGCAGATGAAATAGCGGTAAAAACCGGCACGATTAATTATGAAGTTTTAACTTCAATTGCGCCAAGGGTAACAAGAAGATTTGTTAATGTATAAATTAAAAAGCAAAGAGTTTAAAATATGATAGAGAGCGGTATTCAAAAAAAAGAGATTTTATATCCTGCCGAGATTGTTTATAAAGCGGTATTTAGAAATACGCCATATATTCATGATACCATAAAAAATGTTATTCATGAGCATGGAATTAATGTAGTTGTTACAGCGAAAGAGAGTTCCGGCGGAAAGTTTATATCTTATACTATTACTGCAGTTTTTCACTCTGAGGAGGATCTTAATGCGTCATGCACAAAGATTGCAATGCTGGAAGGATTTATGTCGATGTTTTAACAATCATCGTGAAGTTTTTCAAACTCGATCTCTGTTATCACTTTAATTCCCGATTTTATAAACAGTTCTGCCGTAATACCGTTCCCTTCGATAAGTTTCCCCGAGAATGTACCGTCATAGATCAGTCCGCATCCGCATGATGGGCTTCTCTGTTTTAAAATCGCTTTTGTTATTCCGGCTCTCACGGCTGCATCAAGAGCAAGTTCAGCTCCCCTGATAAAAGCTTCTGTATGGTTGTTATTATTTTTATTAATAATACTTAAAGTTCCGTCCTGATTTTTTTTTATTTCACAGGGGATCCTCGGAGTAGGGAGCCCACCCATTACCTCGGGGCACAGGGCAATAGCAGTTCCTTCGTTAACCATTTTTACAATTGCATCGATAGTATTTGACTCTCCGTCATAACGGCATTTTTCACCGGACAGACATGCACTTACAATATACTCGGGAGTCACGGTTTTATTCATCTTTGAGCCATCCCGGCGATCGCACCAGTGCTCCATGCGAACTGAAGATTAAAACCTCCGCTGTCGCCGTCTATATCCAGAAGTTCACCGGTTATGAAGAGATTTTTTATAAGTTTTGATTCCATTGTCGCAGGATTGATTTCATCTACTGCAACTCCGCCTGCTGCCGCTACGGCCTCTTCAAAACCTCTTGGTTTCCCCGGGGTGATCCGGAAGTTTTTCATTGATGACAGGATCTTCTCTCTATCTTTTTCTGATAAAGCACCGCATCTTTTTTCATGATCAATACCTGAAAGAGAGAGTATCACTTCCGGCATCTTCTCTTTTAAAATTCCCAGAAGAGCAAATGAGAGCTTTCTGTTTTTATCGATGAAAAGATTATTCAGAAGATTTTTTAAATCTGGTTCATCCAGGGAAGGAAAAAAATCCAGTGATATATCGGGTATTCTTCCGCTTAGTATATGTTCATTCACACTTCTTGAAATTTTCAGGGCCGCAGGTCCGGATATACCGTATGCAGTAAAGAGGAGTTCATCCATTGACGATGCTGTACATCTCTCATTGTATAAAACTTTAACTCCGCAGTCCCACTTTATCCCCTGCAGCGTGTGCAGAGCTTTTACGGGAATATTCAAAGGTAGTATAACAGGGAATGGTTCATAGATTTTATGTCCAAGAGCAGAGGCAAGTTCATATCCTGATGTGGAGGCTCCAGCCGCGGGGAATGCCCGGCTCCCGCAGGCGAGGATAACAGAATCGAAAATTTCCCCGTCGTGACCGGCAGTAATCAGACGGAGTTTATTATTTTCAGGGATGATTTTATCAATTTTTCTATGGAGCTGAACATTAACATTACGCCTGGTGAGCTCGTATTCAAAGACTTTTGTGACAATCGAAGCCTGAAGCGATGCAGGGAAGAGTTTGCCGTCATTCTCTTCGATCAGCGGAATCCCCACAGAAGAAAAAAACTTTTCTGTTTCGGCAAGTCCGAATTGTGAGAATATACTTTCTGTAAATTCAGGATTATGACCGTGGTATCTGCTTTTATCAATATTTTTGTTTGTAATATTACATCTGCCGTTACCGGTTACCAGGATTTTCCGGCCGATTTTTTTCTGTTTTTCAAAGAGAGTTACTCTGGTGTTTTCTGCGGCAAAGTATGCAGCTATAAGACCCGATGCTCCCCCTCCGATTACTGCTGTTTTTTTATTTTCCATTCTATGATCTATTGATGTTATTTTTTTACAGCTTCCCAGTTGTCCTGGGTACCTATGTATCTATAGTATCCTTTTATAGTTTTTTTGTCCGATGTAAAAATTCCATAAAAGTCCTGTTCGAAATAAGCAGTTCCCCCGTATTTAATCAGATCCTCTTTAGTTTTAATAACACGCTTGAAGTATATTTTATCCTCAGTAACTTTAAGATCGGTAAGAGGCTGAGGAACACCATTACCCCAGTTAAAAAATTTTATTGTCCCGTAAAATCTTTTATTTGATATTCCGATGAATAATTCACCTTTATATCCCGACATGGTTATTGAAAATTCTCCGGAGTGTGAAGTAATATCTTTGATGCCGCTCTCCTGAATATTGTTTCCCGGTAATATAGGGTTTTTATTATCAGCTGCCGGATCTGTTAAAGTATTACTGACCTGATCAATGTCTGATGGATCAGTTTTTATAACTTTTTTACATCCTGCAATTATGAGAAAACTCAGGATTATTGAAATTATAATTATATTTTTTTTCATATTTAACCTGCCGGTTTTTAGTTTCTTGTATTTCGACCGTATGATTTTAAATCAATAATTTGTCAGTTATAAACTTAAAATCCCCCCGTTTCGCTTCGCTCAACATCCCCTTTTAATAAAGGGGGTTATGAAATACCGTGAGTCTAAACCCTCTTTATCAAAGAGGGTGGCCGGTAGGCCGGGAGATTTTCGGTTTTATATAACGAACTATTTGATGAGAAATCATCTGGTCTAAGCATTAGTTATATACATGCATTCGTAAAATATTTAATTCCTTTAAAGAGATATAATAAGTATAGTAAGATCATCAAGAAGATCTGTATCGGGATATAACTCTCTGATTTTATTTCTTAAAATGTTTAAAATACTTTCAGGTGTTTCATCAATGGAGTTCAGTATTATTTCAGATAGAACGTCAAATCCTGTATCGATATCCAGTTCATCTCCGCCCAGGGATTCGACAAGACCGTCAGTGAAAAGAAAAAGAATGTCTCCGGTTTCGTAGATGATAGTTTTTTCTGAGTAACCGGCAGGTGTAATTATTCCGAATGGTTTCCCCTGAGTCTGAAGCGTTTCCACTGTCATGGTTTTTCTTCTGATCAGCATCTGGTCATTATGACCGGCTGAGCTGAATGTAATTAAATTTGAGATAGTATCTATAAGCGCATAAAATACGGTAACAAACATACCGGATTCGGTTTCATTGTATATTGCGGTATTTGAACTCTGGAAAAGGCCTGCGGGCCTGTAATTGTTTTTGGTACCGAATTTGAGAATGTTTTTAACAGTGCCGGTAAAGAGGGCGGCAGGTATTCCCTTACCTGATACATCGGCGATCATAATACCGCAGTTGTAATCATCTATTTCATAAAAATCAAAGAAATCCCCTCCAACATGTTTCGCAGGCTCATATAGAAGTGAAACCGTTATGCCGTTAAAACTTGAAGGGATCTTTACCAGATTTTTGCGCTGAATATCAGCAGCAATATCCAGCTCCTGTTTCAGTTTTTTACGTTTATCCTCCTGACGTCTGTCGGCAAAGGTTTTGTAAACACCGGTCATATGGCTGATTAATGCAGATAGTACATTTAATTCAAAATCGTCAAAGAGTCTTCGGCTTTTTTTATCGGTAAGATTAAGTACCCCGGCTATTCTGTTATTATAATAAATCGGTACCGACACAAAAGCGTTTGATTTATATCCTTTGTTTTTAAGGCAGTAGTCAGGGAGATCTTTTTTGATGTTACTTACATTAACCATTTTCCCTGTTCTGAAAACATGTGCAGCAATAGAATCATCCGGCACCACTGCTCCGGCGGGGATGCTTGAACCGTAAACGGCTACAACTTCAAGTCTTTTTCTGTCCGGTACAAAGAGTATAAGAGATGATCTCTCTACATGAAGTGATTCAGCAAGTGTGGTTACAACATTACGGAAAAAATCTTTTTCATTATCAACAAGTGCGACCGAACGGGATAATTCGTACAGTGCGTTAAGTTCCTCAACCCGTTTTTTCAGATCTTCATAGAGGAGCCTGTTTGTTATTGATGAAGCGGAAATTGTAGCGAGAACTTCTATGAGTCTCATGTCGAGAGATGAGAAATCCTTCCCCTCTTTTTTGTTAACTATTTCCAGCACACCGACAAATTCGTCTCTAGCCATCATGGGTGTACATATAATATTTCTTGTGGTAAAACCGGTATCTAAATCTATCCCGTTATAAAACCGTTCATCGGTGTTCACATCGTTTACTATCAATGATTGTCTGTTGTTGAAGACATTCCATGCAAAGCCTGAATTTTCCGGTATACTTATACCTATCATGTCTTTCATCCCCTCATCGGTTGTGGATCTGAAATAGAGGAGGTTTTCATTCTGCTGATAAAGGAGGAGAGATGCAGCTTCAGCTTCAAGTATATCCTTTGCTATCTCTACAATAGATATGTACAGTTCTTCAAGCCCTTTTCTTGGAGTTATTTCATCGGTAATTTTAAATATAAGTGAAATGTCAATCAGGGCGTGATTATTCAAATGTAATGCTCCTATTTATCGAATATCGGCTTGTAGTCAAACTGATGTATGGCGTTTATGAATCTGATAGTGTGAGTCTGCTGTCTTATTACGATTGAGTTTGTTTTTGCTCCCCCTGAAAAATACTGAACTCCAGGGAGTAAAACTCCATCGGTAACACCGGTTATCGATATCAGAATATCATCGGTCTTTACAAGATCTTTTATTTTATAGATTTTATCGGCGTTTCCGCGTCCGAGATTTTCTGCCACTGTTTTTTCGAAATAATCGTTATAATAGATTTTTGCCTGCATATCTCCGCCAAGGCATTTTAATCCCGCTGCAGAGATAACTGCCTCCTTAGCTCCGCCTATTCCCATGAATATATCAATGGCTGTATTCTCAACTGCTGTTGATATTACTCCTGATATATCTCCGTCTGTAATGAATTTTATTCTTGCTCCGCATTTACGTATATCATCGATCATCTGGTAGTTTACATCTCTGTCCAGGACACAGACTGTTATATCTTCAATATACTTACCTTTTGCTCTGGCGACTCTTTTTATATTAATATCCGGGGGCTGATTGATATCGACAACACCTTTAGCATCGGGCCCCACAGCAATTTTATGCATAAGGCTTGGGGGCATTTTCATAAAGGCGTTTCTCCCCCCTACTGCAATAACAGAAATTGAGTTGTGCCCCCCCATGGCGCATGTTCTTTTCCCTTCAAGGGGTTTAACGGCAATATCCACCTTCATGCCCTCTCCTGAACCGACTTTTCGATTGTCGTACAGGTGCAGGTCCTTGTTGGAAGCTCCTATGGCAATCTCTCCATCTATATCCAGACTCTCAAGCAGTTTCCACATGGCTTCATCTGAGGCACGATAGCATAAATCGTCGTCCCCTTTACCCATATGTCTACTTGCGTAGAGTGCTGCAAGTTCAGTGAGCCTTGTAGCCTCAAGAGTGAGGTTTCTGTTCATAGGTCCTCCGGATATTGTTCCAGACAAAATAGTAGAATATGTACGATTAGTCATTGTAGGCGACGGAAGGGTTATTTTCAAGACATTTTCAGGTTTGGAAATAGTGCAGTAAATTGTACTCATGCTGTCAGTATCTGCAGGAAAACAATGATAGTTTGTTTTCATTTTCTGCTAAATGTTAAGATTTTAATTGACTGATTTTATGTCTCATTGTACACTTATGCGACATAAAATACCCGGAGTGTAACTGTGAAAAAAACAATTATGATTATCGGCGGCGGACTGCTTCAGACTCCTGTTATTACTACAGCGAAGAAGATGGGGTATCAGGTAATAGTTACAGATTATAATCCCGATGCCATAGGCATGAAAGATGCCGATATTCCCATTGTAATGAGTACCAGGGATATTCAGGGCTCTGTGAGAGTTGCCAAAAGGCAGAATGAAATAACCCCTATCAGCGGAGTTCTTACCGTGGGGACCGATGCTTCGATGACCGTTGCCGCAGTTGCCAATGCCCTTGATCTGCCCGGGATAAAATTTGAAGATGCGGAAGCTGCGACCAATAAACTTAAAATGAGAATGAGATTTAAAGAGCATAATATACCATCCCCTGCGTTTCTGCCCGTATGGACTCTGTCCGATGCAAAGAAAGGCTGTAAGATTCTCGGATTTCCCGTTGTTATGAAACCGTCAGACAATATGGGTGCCAGAGGGGTAATGAGAATTGATAACGCAAATCAGGTGGCCGACGCGTTTAAATTCGCCAAGAGTGCGTCTCCAAGCGGGGAACTTATTGTTGAACAGTTTATGGATGGTCCTGAGCTTTCAATTGACGCCATAATATTTAATGAAGAGATTACAATCACCGGAGTTGCAGACCGAATAATAGAATATCCTCCGAACTTTGTCGAAACAGGGCATACCATGCCGTCTCATCTGAAGATTGAGATGCTTGAAGATGCATGCGATGTAATGAGGCGGGGGATTAAAGCTCTGGGCCTTACAACAGGTGCTGCCAAGGGTGACATAAAAGTAACAAAGAGCGGTGCAATGATAGGGGAGATTGCCGCCAGGCTTTCCGGAGGATTCATGTCTGCATATACATATCCCCTTTCGACCGGAGTAGACTTAATGAAGGCGATGATAGAAGTCTCCCTGGGGCATGAACCCGGTAATCTTGAACCGGTATTTAACAAAGTTGCTATTGAAAGAGCGATCATCTGCAGACCCGGTGTTGTTAAAAAGATAACAGGTCTTGAAGAGGCGCTTAAGGTTCCCGGAATCGAGGAGATATTTCTTAATATAAAAGAGGGTGATACTGTAGTTAAGCCTACCTCAAATGTTGAAAAATCGGGGAATATAATAGCAGTTGGCGACACGCTAAAACAGGCCGAAGCGTCTGTTAAGCAGTGCATGGAGCTATTAAAGATTGAAACATCGGAAGACATCGAGATTTCAATGAAAACAATAAACGCCCTTGCGCGGGAAAAGTTCAAAAAGATATGTTATGTGTGTAAAAGCTGTGACGGTTATGAGTGCGCATCCGGTGTTCCCGGAATGGGGGGGACAGGGACAGGTGATTCTTTCAGAAGAAATGCCGATGCGCTTAAACAATTTAAAGTTATTACAACACTTATTCATGAGGGAGTAGTTCCCGATACCTCTGCAGAAATTTTCGGGCACAAGATATCATTTCCGGTAATGGCTGCGCCGATAACCGGTTCTGTTACAAATATGAACGGTGCAATAGAGGAACTCGATTATAATATTGCCGTTGTAAAGGGCTGTAAAAATTCCGGCACCATTGCCTTTGTCGGCGACGGAGCTACACCGGACAAATATAAAATCGGACTTGAAGCAATTGAAAAAGAGAACGGCTGGGGAATTCCGATTTTTAAACCCCGGAAAGACAACAATGAAATTATTATGAGAATCAAGGCTGCAGAGAAAGCCGGAGCAATCGCTGCGGGTATAGATATAGATGCAGTTGTCTTTAAAACCATGGCGATGAAGAACCAGGAGGTTGCTGCCAAGAGCGTTAGTGAACTCATGGAGATAAAATCATCAACTAAACTGCCGTTTATACTAAAAGGGATAATGAATCCGAGAGACGCCGAGATGGCATGTAAAGCCGGAGCTGATGCGATTATAGTTTCAAATCATGGCGGTCGTGTTCTTGACCAGATGCCCGGTTCAATGGATGTACTCGAAGAGATTGTAGCAGCTGTGGGTAAATCGATTACAATTATGATCGACGGAGGATTCCGCGACGGGGTTGATGTTCTGAAAGCAATCGCTCTCGGTGCAGACCTTGTCCTTATCGGAAGAGAGTGTGAGAGGGGAGAGTCAAAGTTTTCAAATTATTGTGCAACTTGACTCTTCCGCCCCTATCCGCCCTCCGGGCACCTTTCCCCATGAATGGGAGAAAGGGGGAAAAATAAATATTTCGTATTCCTCTCCTCCCATTCATGGGGGAGATGGCCAGCGGCCAGTGGGGGCGGGGTGGTAATATCTACTTAACCTTAAACTCCGGTACCCTTTTGTCTACAAACGCAGTCATCCCCTCTTTCTGATCCTCGGTAGAGAAGCATAGAGCGAACACCTGGTTTTCAAAAGCTATTGCTGTTTCAATATCTGTTTCAATCCCTTTGTTTATTGCCATTTTTGAATATCTCACTGCAATCTGGGCTTTCGAAGCTATTTTGCGGGCCATTTCAATTGCCGCTTCCATCAGCTGTTCAGGTGGTACAACTTTATTTACCAATCCGATTTTTTCAGCTTCTGATGCAGGGATAATATCCGCTGTATAAATAAGTTCCCTGGCTTTTGCAAGTCCTGCCAGTCTGGCGAGGCGGACACATCCTGAAAATCCGGGAGAGATTCCCAGACCGACTTCGGGCTGACCGAATTTTGCATTTTCAGATGCGATTCTTATATCGCAGCACATTGCAAGTTCGCAACCTCCGCCAAGTGCAAAACCGTTAACTGCGGCGATAGTAGGAATTTTCAGATTTTCAATTTTTTTGAATACTGACGCACCCAGCTCGCCGTATTTAAGTCCCATGACGCTGTTGAAGTCTTTCATCTCAGTAATGTCGGCACCGGCAACAAAGGCCTTCCCGTCACCTGTGATTATCAGTACATGAACAGTTTCATCCTGTGATATTGCTTTTACTATATCTTTAAGTTCCAGAAGAAGTTCTGTGTTCAGTGCATTGAGGGCTTTCGGTCTGGACAGAGTAATGATTCCTATTGTCCCTTCTTTACTGAATTTAAGATTATTATATTGTTTTGTTGTCATAAAAAGCTCCTTGTATTTTTATA
>PGXT01000085.1:11624-17077 GCA_002839285.1 Spirochaetae bacterium HGW-Spirochaetae-5
AGTGCAGTGCGGAGCACTGCACACTAAATCTATCTTTCGAAAATCATCGCCATTCCCATACCGCCGCCGATACACATGCTCATAACGCCGGTTGAGAAATTTTTTCTTTTCATCTGATACATTGTTGTTACAGCCATTCTCGCGCCAGTACATCCGATGGGGTGACCAAGTGATATACCGCTTCCAAGCTGATTGGGGAAATCATTATCAAGTCCCAGTTCTCTAAAGCATCCTATTGCTTGTGATGCGAAGGCTTCATTTATCTCAACCATGTTAAGATCTTTCATTGTCATTCCGGCCATCTTAAGAGCTTTTCTGATTGCAGGTACAGGTCCCAGTCCCATATACGCAGGATCTACTCCACCTGTAGCAAATGATTTAATCTTTACTATAACTTCTAGTCCAAGCTCCTTCGCTTTTTCAGCGCTCATCATAAGAACAGCGGCGGCTCCGTCATTTATGCCCGACGCGTTGCCGGCGGTTGCTGTTCCGTCCTTCTTAAAAGCCGGTTTCATCTGAGCCATTTTTTCAAGAGAGGTCTCCATGGGTCTTTCGTCTTTATCTATGATAATGTCCCCTTTTCGGGACGGAATAATCACAGGTACAATTTCATCTTTGAAAATTCCTGTGTTCATAGCGTTTAACGCTCTTTGATGGCTTGCAACTGCAAGTTTGTCCTGCTCATCTCTGCTGATGCCGTAGAGTTCTGCAATATTCTCAGCAGTAATACCCATGTGGTATCCGTTGAATATTTCATACAGTCCGTCATAAACCATGAGGTCATGAATATCGCCTACTCCGGTAAGCTCCATGCGGTATCCCCATCTTGCTTTTTTTAGCGCGAGAGGGGTGTTGCTCATGCTCTCCATACCTCCGGCAACTATAACATCTGCCTGTCCGGTCATGATTGCCTGGGCGCCCATTGCGATTGATTTCAACCCCGATCCGCAGACTTTATTGATTGTGCATCCTGCAGCCTCTTTCGGGATCCCTGCAAAGATATGAGCCTGTCTTCCGGGATTCTGTCCCTGTGCTGCCTGTAGAACGCAGCCCATGATTGTTTCATCTACGTTTATCTCTTTTGCATTGGCGTCGTAATTATACCCTTTCTTTTCAAGATCGAGCTGACCCTTACCCTTCAGCTTGTCCGGTGTGAACTCATTCTGTTCTTTGCCTGGAACAGGCTTTAAATTAATCTTTCTGAATACTTCCCTCATAACAAGAGAACCCATCTCTATAGCGGAAACATCTTTTAGAGTACCGCCGAAAGCACCGATCGAGGTCCTTGCTCCGCTTACTATTACTACTTCTTTCATTAAGATTCCTCCGGAAAATTTTTTGACTTCCTCGCCCTTGATGGGAGGGGTTAGGGGAGGGTGTTTTAATTGAAAAAAAGATAGTAATAAGACCCCCACCTAACCTCCCCCGTCAAGGGGGAGGGAGATAATACAGCAATTCTAAACCTATTCTGCAAATTCCGCAAGTATATTTGTTGCTATTACAAGTTTCTGTATTTCTGAAGTCCCTTCATAAATTTCAGTAATCCTTGCATCTCTGTAAAGTCTCTCAGCTATATACTCCTTCACATAACCGTATCCGCCGTGAATCTGTATGCACTTATGCGCGCATCTGTGGGCACATTCCGATGCGTAAAGTTTAGCCATTGCAGCATATTTGCTTGCAGGTCGTCTGTTTTTGCCGTTTTTGGAGAGGATGTCCGCTGCTTTATAAACAAGGAGTCTTGACGCTTCAATCTCTGTTGCCATATCAGCAAGCATCCACTGAATAGCCTGAAGTTTACCTATGGGCGCTCCGAACTGCTCTCTCATATTCGCGTATTTTGCACCCTCTTCCAGACACGCCTGAGCTATACCCAGCGCCTGAGCGGCAATACCCACACGTCCGCCGTCAAGCGTATGCATTGCTATCTTAAAACCGTCACCGGGAGCTCCCAGCATTCTGTCTTCAGGGATTTTACAGTCTACGTAAACCATTTCAGTTGTGGAAGATGCGCATATGCCGAGTTTTTCCTCAACTTTACCTACGGTAAATCCAGGATCACCCTTTTCAATGATGAAGAATGAAGTATTCTTATTCTTCTGTCCGTTTTTATCTGTAATTGCAAGAGTTACATGAGTATCCGCATAACCGCCGTTTGTAATGAAGTTTTTTGTGCCGTTGATTATATAATTACCGCCCTCTTTTGCCGCAACGGTTTTTGTTCCGGCAGAGTCAGATCCCGCGCCGGGCTCGGTAATTGCAAAAGCTCCGATATGCTCGCCTGTACAGAGTTTGGGCAGGTATTTCTTTTTCTGTTCCTCTGTTCCGAAGTAGTATATTGGTGAGAGGCATAGTGAGTTATGCGCAGAGACTATAACACCTGATGAGGCGCATACTCTTGAGATTTCTTCAACTGCTATTGCGTAGGAAACATAATCCATTCCAGCGCCATTATACTCTTCGGGATAGACTACACCCATTATTCCGAGTTCCCCGAGTTTTCTTGTTGTTTCAAGAGGGAATTCATGTGTTTTATCGATCTCAACAGCCTGTTCTCTAAGCTCCTTTTCCGCGAAACCCCGGCACATATCACGTACCATCAATTGCTCTTCTGATAATTCAAACATCGTATCCTCCTGATAATTCCGGTGAATTAAAGTTCAGTTTAATTCCGGTAAATAATTTTAAGATTATGAAAGGCTGCTGCGGCAGTTAATTTATCATTTACTCTGATGAGCAGAGTAACAGCCATCCCCCATTTGTGACAGAATCCACTCTGAAAACATCTCAATATGATTATTCGCGAGAGTTTAAAGTAGTAAAATTAGCATACATTATATGACTTTAAGAACAAATACAATAGCCTTATTATGTAGTTCGTTGTGGTAGATTTTGCTATTTTTATGTAGTGAATTTGTGTCATCATTGCCGACTCTGTGGTCGTTTTTTGTTATTCAAAAGTCACGATTACTGTTAGAATTGACAGGTTTTAGCGCTAAAACCGGATGATTACTTATCAAATAGTTTTTTATATAATATTAATAAATCTCCCGGCCTATCGGCCACCCTCTTTGATAAAGAGGGTTTAGACTTTAGGTATTTTATAACCCCCTTTATCAAAGGGGGATGTTGAGCGATGCGAAACAGGGGGATTTTAAGTTTACAGCTGATGCATTATTACACGGTCACAGCTCTAGTACAGAAGACACTGATCCATGAGCCGGGGAATTTCAAATGTAAATTCAGCCCATTCTCCATGCTTTGAATCTGCCCATATCCGTCCCCCATGAAGTAGGATGATTTTCCATGTGACGTAAAGTCCTACACCATGACCTTTCCGCTCTGACAATTCCGGAGTCTGTAGAATTGAAAATCTTTTAAACAGACGTATTTTTTCACTTTCAGGAAATCCGGGACCCTGATTCCATACCGACACGCGGATGCGTTCGTTTTCCGCAGTAACGCTGAGTCTTATAACAGCTTCAAAATCACTGTATTTAACAGCGTTGCTTAAAAAGTTTGTCATTACAATCTTCATCAGTTCCGGGTCGCATTTCACAACGGGGAGATCGGGGGAAATATTCTGTTCAAATGTGATTTTTTTCTCCTGCAGCATTACGGCAATTATTTCGTGAGAATGGGCTATTATGTCTTTGTAAAAATCAACCTCTCTCGGTCTGGCCTGAAATTCTCCGGTTTCAATTGATGACAGGCTCAGATACTCAGCTGTAAGATTCAGGAGGTATTCAGCTTTTCTGATTATCCTGTCAGCTGCGCTTTTCTGCTTCTCGCCGATTTCTCCGTAATATCCCTTTGACAGGGTCTTTGCAGTCATGATAATGGATGCCAGGGGATTTTTAAGTTCATGGCTTACAAAACTGAGCATCTCCATATATGAAGACATTGCAGATGAGAGCTGTTCGATATGATAAGCTTTCTCAACAGCCTGTCCGAGTCTGTATGCAAAAGCCATCTGAAGGCTTATCTGATGTATTCCATAAGCGTTAGCTTCCCTTGACCGGCACATGAACATCCCTATGTATCTTTCTTCAGATTTCATCGGGCAGACCATGGAGGAGCGTATACCCTCTTTCAGAAGCATACGGGCCGACTCACTCATGGGATTGCTTTTGGCGTGAAGCTCCATGTCGTTAATTACGCTGGGCATACCGGATAAGAAGACCTTCTGAATCGATCCCCCTATTATGTCCGAGGCGAAACCCTTTTTAAGATAAACCGGTTCATAATCAGATTTTACAAACTGGATTACCATCCGCTGATTATCCTCTTCTATGAAAGCAACATCAATCCTGTCGCAGGGTATTATTTTTTTAATTTCATTAAAGATAAAGTCCAGAACCTCTTCGAGGGACTTGCTACCGGCAACTTTCAGATTTATCTGGAATAAAGTAGCTCTTTCTTTCTCAGAGAATGAAATTTCCGGTAGAAGGTCTGTTTCGTCAAAAAAAATAAGAGATTCCTTTTTCATAATGCCCTCGTGCAGCTATGTTTCAAATATTATATAATTATATCATTTTCAGGAGATATGAAGAATGACCTGAGTCAATGATAATAAGTCCGGTTAAACACTTTATAAGTAAATTGTATATTCTGATATAGTATAGTGAAAAAAACTCCCGATGTCAATCATGTTGTAATATGATGAATG
The DNA here is from genome assembly GCA_002839285.1 of Spirochaetae bacterium HGW-Spirochaetae-5. Lineage (GTDB taxonomy): Bacteria > Spirochaetota > UBA4802 > UBA4802 > UBA5550 > WRGT01. Next base: position 16,294 of record PGXT01000085.1, read on the forward strand.
ATTCGCTGCTTTATTATTTATTAATATTATGTTCTGTAATTTATTGACGGATGGAATATTCAGGATAATATAGCAGCTGACGATTGAATTAAACCAGATAACTTTTCGGCTTCGCTCAGGGAGCGGTTTATACGCTGGCTGAGCGGAGCCGAAGCCTGGAGGATGATCTAATTCATTCGTAAAATGCAATAGTTTAAAAAAAAATGTTATATATCCCCGCCGCCTTCGGCGGCGGGGATAATAGATCTTTATTTTGAATTAAGACAGATGTTAAGATACAAAATTTGATCCAATAAATATTTTCAGTGAGGGTGATGTTTATGACAGATAAAGCTTTTCAGGATTACTATCCGGATGATTATTCTCACTGTTACGGCTGCGGCAGATTGAATGAAAAGGGGATGCATATTAAAAGCTATAGTGATGGTGATGAAAGTGTCTGCCGATTTACACCTGCATCTCAATATACAGGAGGCTTTCCGGGTAATATCTATGGGGGATTGATAGCCTCTCTGATTGACTGTCACTGTGCAGGGACTGCAGCAGCTGCCAGAATGAAAGAGGATGGATTTACTCTTGGGGAAAAATCTCTTCCGAGATTTGTAACAGCATCATTGAAAGTGGACTATCTGAAACCTACTCCTGCAGGAGTTGAACTGGAGATTCGGGCGAAAGTACTTGAAATTAAAAACCGTAAAGTGGTATTAAGTGCCGAGGTTATTGCCGATGGTGTAATTACTGCAAAGGGTGAAACGGTAATGGTTCAGATCCGTGATGCACAGCC
>PGXT01000264.1 GCA_002839285.1 Spirochaetae bacterium HGW-Spirochaetae-5
AATCTGCAATGCCTCGGAGTAAAAGTTTCATCAAAAGATAGTTTATAAAAATTTAAATTAATAGGAGATTGTTTACATGAAACAAATCAAGTATTTAGTAGCACTTGCACTTGCAGCAGCAGTAACAATGCCTGCAATGGCAGACCCAAAAGTAACATTCAGCGGTGGAGCAAAGGTTCGTTACGGTTTTCAGTATATGGAAGTTGATGAAAACAGTATGACATCCATTGCTTTTTTATCAGGTTTAAGAGAAGACAATAATAATGCTAAACTGTATGGGATTTTAGCTAATCCAGCAGCATATGCTGCTTTAAAAGCATCTTTTGATAGCGGCTCTACTGCTGTAACTAAAGCTACTTTATATGGAGTTACTTCGGTTGCAGATTTAGCAGCATTCAACACCAAATATGGCACCAATTTCACTGATGCCTCTCTTGATCAAGCAATTGCCGATTATCGTAGCCGTAAACATGCAAAAGCATTATTTACGGGTCAGAAACAGGAGCAAGCAGCTGCACTTAACATGAAAGTTGAAGACGACAAACTTACAGTTAAAATCGGTGTTGAAGTCGATTCAGAAAAAGAACTTGAAGTAAAACAGGCTGCTTTCTCATTTGATTACGGGTTCGGCGCTATAACTTATGATGCTGCGGGTTCACAGAACAGATGGAATGAGAATATTTTCTATGTTGGCGGATCTGACGAAAATAACGATGGAATCAGTTCAGTAGATTTTACATTTATCCCTGCCCCGCAGATGGGAAATATTTTCTTAACATTAATCAGTAACAAAGCTAACAGTTCTGCAGTAAAATATGAAAATAATGATGATCGTATTATTCCTATAACTCAGCTTGGTTATGAGTACACATCAGCAATGATCGACGCCAAGGTCGGCGGTGTTTATGACAAGTATAAAGGTGAAACTGCAGCTAATGACTATACCGGTTATTTAGGTTTCGGTAATGTTACTGTTAAGCTTGGGAACATAAAAGAGCTTGAAACAGGCTCTATGGCTTTCGGTTTATCAGGACTTTATGGACAGAACGTCTCCACATTTGCTCCAATGGATACTGCTGATATGGAATCTGCAACTATATCTGTATCACAGATAGCATCTGCAAAAAGTCCTCTTGATGACCCGATTCTTGTTGCAAAAAGCGGTGATGATGATGCAAAAGTATGGGGTGGACTTGTATTCTTTGCAGGCAGTTTCTGGAAAGGCGGTCTTGTTTACACTGACTTCAGATATTCAGAAGTAAAATGGGGAAGCAATGATCCTTTCTCTGCTTACAAATTCCAGGTCTCTATTACCCAGTATTTCAACAAAAACTTTTACATAATGCCGGGCGCTGGATACGAAGCATATTCAGTTGTTGCAGGTGATAAAGGTATCGATAAAGCATGGGGATACGAAGGTGTTATCGAAGCTGGTTATAAATTCTAATCTCTATTTTTTTAAATTTCCCACAGCTTATAGGACCGGCCCGCAAGGGCCGGTTTTTTATTGTCTGAACCTTGATTCACCTGATTAAAGGATTAACATGATTGAGTATTGTAAGCATGTTCCACATCATGTTAATCCCTTAATCCTTCATTCCTAGTTCAGACAATGATTTCTCATCAAATAGTTCTTTATTTAATACCAAAAAATCTCCCGGCCTGGCGGCCTTTAACAAAGGGGGATGTTGAGCGAAGCGAAACGGGGGGATTTCAGGTTTCAATCACCTGATGTTTAAATGAGAACTGAATGTGTCTTAAATCAAGCAAATCCTTGAATCCTTTAATCCTAATTCAGACATTGTTAAGTGTTGTTATGTGCCATTTTTTTCTTGACCTTACACAAAGTGTTGTGTAGATTAAACAGAGAGGTTAATTGTATGGCAACCAATTTAAATATTGATATGAAACTGTTAGATGAAGTTTATCAATTAGGAAATTTCAAAACTAAAAAGGAAGCAGTAAACGTTGCACTCAAGGAGTATATCCAAAAGCATAGACAAAAAGACATTTTGAAATTTCTAAATAATGTTGATTTTGATAAAGACTATGATTACAAAAAAGCCCGGAACAGATGACTCAATTTATCATAGATACATCCGTATGGTCAGAAGCACTTCGCCGAAAAAAGAATATTGTAAATTCTTCAGAAACCATTATCCGGAAGATTATAGAAAACGATGATGAAATTGTTGTTTTAGGTATTATCTTTCAGGAAATTCTAACTGGTATCTCAAATGAAAAATTATTTAAAGAAATTAAAGATGTCCTGGATGATTTTGTATATTTAGAAATTACAAAAAATGATTACATTTATGCTTCAGAGTTAAGTAATAAATGCAGATCAAAAGGAATTATTGCCGGGTCGGTTGATTTTTTAATAGCAAGTACCGCCATCCGAAACGAATTACAATTAGTTACCTTCGACAAAGACTTTTTTAATATTAGTAAGCATACAGATTTAAAAATATTGGAGATAGACCGTTTCCCTGGTAATAAAAACTAAAA
>PGXT01000086.1:0-1417 GCA_002839285.1 Spirochaetae bacterium HGW-Spirochaetae-5
GATAATACCTGTAATAATGGCGGGCGGAGCCGGCACAAGGCTCTGGCCGATGAGTACTGAAGATAAACCTAAACAGTTCCACAATATGTCGGGACATGGAACACTTCTTGAAGAGACGATTAACAGGCTTAAACCTGTTAACCCCGAGGAGATTGTTATTGTCTCTGCAAGAAAGTATGAAGATCTTTCCTTGACTGAAATAAATAAGACCGGTCTTACCGGAACAATTCTTTCTGAACCGATGCCTAAGAATACTGCAGCGGCTGTTCTGTATGCCGCGATGTTTCTGAAAAAAAAATATAATGATCCGGTAATGATAGTTCTCCCTGCCGACCACTTTATAAAAGATATACCGGGTTTTACGGCAGTTATAAAAAAAGCGGTCTCTCTTGCGGAGATGGGATTACTTGCAACAATCGGTGTTAAGCCGGAGTATCCGGAAACCGGTTACGGCTATATTAAAGGTGTTGAACTTATTGACGGCGCCTCTGTTGTTGAGAAGTTTGTAGAGAAACCTGGACTTGAAACTGCAAAAAAGTACGTTGCCGACGGAAACTATTACTGGAACAGTGGAATATTTGTATGGAAAACTTCTGTAATAATAGAACGATTCCGTGATCTTCTTCCGGAGATGTACGCGCAGTTCCTTAAACTCGAAGCATTCTCCCATGAAGAGATCGCATCAAACAGATCTGAAATTTGGTCGCTTAAAGAAAAAATATTTTCTGCGATACAGTCTGTGTCAATAGATACGGGTATTCTCGAAAATTCCGATAATAGAATGGTTATCCCTGCGGAGTTCGGATGGGCAGATCTGGGGAGCTGGAAGGCTGCAGATGATATTCTTGACCCCGATGAGAGCTGCAACAGAACGCAGTCCCCGGAGAATTCAATTTTTGTCAAAAGCGCAAATTGTACAGTACTCAGCGAGGGGATGAGAATTGCAGTGGTTGGTGTTTCAAACATTGTTGTGGTTCAGTCCGGAAATGATATACTTGTAATTGATAAAGATTCTTCTCAGGATGTAAGAGCTGTAGTAGATATTATCAGGAAGAAATAGGGAAGGTTTTATTTACCATATTTCTTTACCTACGAAAATACCGGATTGAATTTCGCTCTGCATATTTGAGTCAGTAATTTTATCCAATAACTCAGTTAAGTGCGGCTCCAAAAACTCCGTTTTTTGGACCGCAGGAAGCCCTGCGGGGCTTATAAAGGGGCTATCGCCCCTTTGACCCTGTAAAGATTGAATTTTTTATATTCTCTTAATAATAGTTTTCATTTCTTTCTTCCGAATTTCTCTTTATGAGTAAACTCAGATATCTCCCGTCTTTTAGGTCCCTCTTTTTTTAATTCAACGGGTTTGCCAATTGGAAGTATTCCGATCAGCTCATAAGGCTGAGTTACGTTCAGCAGT
>PGXT01000086.1:1424-23643 GCA_002839285.1 Spirochaetae bacterium HGW-Spirochaetae-5
ACCATGAATCGAATTTTGTTCTCTTCACACCGTCTCTGAATCCAGGTAGATCACTTTTTCCGCAGAATGCTATTAGTACCGAAGCTGATTCGGAACATTTTCTGGCAGGATTTGTTTCGGAATAAGTTTCAACAATCTGTTTAATCAACTTTTTATCGCGAATTATAATAAATTCCCAGCACTGTGTATTGGACCAGGATGGAGCCCACTGTGCTGATTCGAGTATCTGATTTATCTCCTCATCTGTTACATGGTAATCTGTAAATTTCCGCACCGATCTTCTTGTCATTATTGCATCATGGAGTTCCATAAGACACCTCTCTTGAAAATAAATTTTAAAAATTTTAATAACCTGATCCTATAGCATTTTACTATTGAAGTAGTACATAGTCACTGCGAAGCATGAAATGCTGCGGCAGTCTGTTTTGTAAATTACCTGTTTTATATAATAAAAAAATGTTCCAAACACAGATTGCTTCACTTCGTTCGCAATGACACTGTTTTAATCATTTCGTAAACTGCTATAGTTCGGGAAATATTTTAATCATTACAGATGCTGTTTATATATCTGATAAAATTTTCTGTTCCATTGTTAATTTTTTTTAATATCTCTTCTGGTGAAATGATTGTTTCAGTATTTTTTTTCAGCTCTGTCTCTATCTTTTTTTTCAAAATTTCAGGAGATAGTGAATTGTATTCAGCTGAATATATTATGTTAAAGTCATCACTTGCAATTTCTGTTAATTTACTGTGATATTCTGTCGGATTGAGAGCGGCAATTTTGCAGCCGCATGCATCGGCTTCAAACATTGTCAGTCCAAAGTGTGTTATAACTATTTTTGACCTGGAGATAATCTCTGCATAGGGGGTTTCGGTCTTCAAAAAATTTCCCTTTATTGACTCTCTGATTGAAGAGATGAGCTTTGGAGCAGGATTATACCCAGCGTATACTGTAACATCAATATCTTTAGTAAAAGAACTATTACTCTTTAGAAGAGAAATACCCTCAGTAAAATTGTATCCGTAAATAAAAAGTGAAGTTTCAGGTTTAACTGCGCTTCCATTAACTGATGGAACCGGAAGAAGGTTTACAGCATAATCAGCAAAATCTCTCCCCATACCGGAATCGTCTATGGCCAGGACAGGTGCAATCCGGCGGAGGGAATTCATCTCTTCGATTGTTGAATCGCGCATGTCCTTTATGATGAGATCTGTATCTGCGGCAATTGAAGTTGTAATCAATCCGTTAAATTTTTCTTCAAGCGGATGTTGATTCTGTGTAAGAAAAATTAAAGCTGAAAAATTATTATTTCTGTTTAAATGAACTGCAAGATTAAGCATTCTTTGTTTACAATAGTGATCTTTTTTTTATCCATGGCTATGATGTGTCATAGGTCTCTGTTCAACGCTGTTGTTGATGAAGCGGAGTTCAGGATTATTCTTGATAAAATTTATAACTTCAGAAAGCTCAACAGGTTTATTATTATATAGTTTGTTATATAAAATTTCGATAAATTTAAAATCTTCGGCCATATCAACTGTTAGTCTTAGATCTGTAAAGGGATTGATCAATGTTGACTGATAACGTATAGTTTTAAAAAGTTCAGGATGTTCTTTGATATACGGAGTGACATGCTCACGGTGATGAGGCTCTTTCCCCTCTTTGTATGCTTTTGCAAGAGCTGATTTTTTTATAATCTCAACACCTGTGCCTAAGGGGATGCCTGCAGTTGTGCAGTGATCGGCATTATTGTCATAAGCGTATTTAAGTGCAATTGATGCAGATTTGTGGTCGGTGAATGGGTTATCACCGGTTATCCGGATAACATAATCGCAATCGATATCTTTTGAAGCAAGGTAGTATCTTTCTAGTACATCATCTTCGGAACCGGCAAAAGATTCAATTCCGCATTGAGCAGCCAGTTCAATAAGAGGTAGATTCTCATCTCCCGATCCCGTTGCAAGAATAACAGTGTTTACACCCTGTATTGATTTAGCCCGTTCTATGACATGCCATATCATCGGTCTGCCGCAGAGTTCAAGCATGGCTTTAGACGGGAGTCTTGTTGATGATATTCGTACCTGTATTATCGCTGCTGCTTTCATGTTACCTGATCTGATCAGAAATTAAAAGTGTACCACTCATCACAATTTTTACAATCCGGTTTGGAAGGGAAACGTCCATGAAATTCTTCAATGAATGATTTCCGCTGGTTGTTCCAGATTTCACTCAACTTCATATCTTTTATATTTCCGTATGAGTTTTCCCCGTCTATATCCTGTTTGCAGAAAGAAACAGTTCCATCGGAGAGTATATAAAGGTCTCTCTGCAGATGCCAGCATGGGGTACGCTTTACAGGTGAAAGATCGGAATATTTTCTGTCGGGAATACGATCGAAATATGTATTCTGCTTCTGGAGGATAATCGGTACTTTCTGACCCTCCCAGAAATCGTAATATTTATCCAGATAGGATTTTATATCGTTCTCTTTTGCAAACTCGTCGGTTTCATTGATTTTCATTATCTGAATGTAAACTCTCTCCCCGTTGGAGTTGAGTTCGCCGAGAGATACTGTATTCTTAAAAACTGAATCGAAAGCATCTGTTTTATGGTATCTCTGATATGATTCCTTATCAAGGCCGTTATTGTTTATGATAACTTTAATCTTTGAATTTTCAGATTTTGAAATGAAACTTTTAAAATTTGAATCAGCATTCAATCCGTTGGTTTCAATAATCAGCTGTTCTATCAGGTCTTCCTTTACTGCAGCTTCCATGATAGAGTAGAATTCCGGGTGCTCCATGGGCTCTCCCGATCCTGATAAACATAGTGTATATGGCAGTGCAGATTCTCTCATCCCTTCAAGAATTGATGAAAAAGTTTTAAACTCCATATGACCATGTTCATCCGATTTGAGTGTTTTTCTATAACAGAAAAGGCAGTCAAGTGAACATTTTCCGGTAAGTTCCACTTCAACATATGACGGGCCTGTAAAAAGTGTTTCAGGGTTTGATTCTATCAGATCTTTAATTTCACCATAGGGTGGTATGGTTCTGTTTATGTTATAAAGATTTTCCATTATAATTTTTTCACGGAGACTGTTAAGTCTGAAAGATATTCTCTTGCTTCTGATGTCCGGTTCTTTGTAGAAAAGTTCCACATCAAATTTATTTATATTTGCACGGATTACTTTTCCCAGAGGGAGAGTCTTCTCATCTGTGTCGGGAATCTGATTTATAAGTTCACGTGAAATAATTTCACAGGCAAATCCTTCAGGGAGATTTTCCGAAAATGTAAATTCTGCAAGATATTTGATGTGAACCTCTGTCATCTCTGAGAAAATTTCAGGATCAAAGAAGGGTGAATCTCCATTGATTACAACTGCATGATCTGATGATACGGTACTGAAAAATTTTTTCCAGAAAGTGATGTCATCGGAGTTTTCACGCTTTATAGTATTTTTCAGGCCTTCGAGTCTGCCGGTATAGCTCAATGGGATTGAGTAATAAATCTTTGTATCCGGTCTGGTCTCAGAAATTCTGCTGCTGATCATTTCCGGGACAAAGTATTCGTTGAAAATCAGTTCTGTATCTTTTACATCATCTTCAATATGTATTATTACATCAATATTCATTGTTGTCACCGGATATCAGCCCTTAATATATCCTTCCATGTAAATCTTTATGGAGGCTTCCTCTCTCTTCTGTTTTACCCATTTTTTAAACTGTTCCTGGGAGTTTTCGGTATAAAGCTTGTACATAATCATCTTCTCAACACTTTCATATGATACAGCTCTTCTGTTCAGGTACTTGACTATATGGTAGCCGAAACCGGATTTAAATACTCCCGATATCTGACCGCTTTTTGTCATTTTATAAACATTACCGGCAAAATATGGATCGAGCTGGGCAAGCATCTGCCAGCCGAGGTCGCCTCCGTTTTTAGCTGAACCGGGGTCCTGTGAAAATTTAGATGCAAGAGACTCAAATGACGAAGGGTTAGCCATAATCTGTTTTCTGATTTCATCCGCTCTGGTGTTGGCTGCTTTTTCATCAGCCAGTGATCCGCTCTTGGGAATTATAAGGATATGTTTTACATGAACTTCAAAACCGAGTTTGGACTTATTTTTATTATACCACTTTTTTGCTTCATCGGGAGAGGGGGGATTTGAACCGATTGCCACTGACATTATCTGCTCACGGGCTATACTGACTTTTACTTCGTCAAAGAAAGAGAAGAAATCGATTCTCTCCTTTTTTTCGATATAATCAATAAACTTTTTCAAGTCGGGATCAATTTTAAAATTAGGTTCAAACCTGTTGGCCATGAATTTTTCCATGTTAAGAGATACTCTTTTAACTATCTCATCAAGTTCTTTTTTATTACCTGTTCTGGTGCTGAAAAATTTGCTGATAGCCCCTTCCAGCTGATTTATAATCCTTTTGTCAGAGAGGAGTATGGATTCATTCTGGGCTGTTTCGAATATAATTTCGGCTTCAATCATCTGATCGAGTATACGGCTCTTTTCGTAATTAATTTTTGAGTCCGGTATTTTTTTCAGAGATTTTAGTCTCTCCATTTTCTGGTTCAGATCGCTCTCCATAATGGCTCTGCTGTTAACCACAGCTGAAACCTTTTCATAACTCTGCCATGCGTGTGATGAAAGCGGGAACAGCAGAGTTAAAGAGAGTAGAATTATATTGAGTTTAAATTTCATTATTTTCCCATTTGTAGAATTTCATTAATTTTATTTATTCAGGTACCAACCCGATTGACACTGTTAAATACCTGAAGATTAAATTACGCAACCTTTTTTTATTAATTGAATCAGGCTATGTTTATTAACATTAAGTACATTGCTGCGAAATCGGTAATATTTCCGGATAATCCGGCAACGGAGTAGAGCATGTTCTCCGGAGCATAAATACACCGGAGAACATGCGTCAGATATATTAATTTTTAACTGTATTTTTCCTCTTTTTATAAAGCATAAACTCTATACCGTCAACAAGTGCCATCCATGATGCTTCGATCATATTCGTTGAAACTCCAACTGTTCCCCAGTGATCGACACCGTCTGTCTGATCGATGAGAACTCTTACGCTGGAAGCAGTTCCATTGTTGTCATCGAGTACGCGAACTTTGTAATCAGCTAAATGCATCTGGGCTATTTCAGGATAAAATTTTGTTAGAGCTTTTCTGAGAGCGTTATCGATTGCATCAACCGGTCCGTTTCCGTTGGCCGCTGTATGTTCAAGCTGCCCTCCGACTTCGACTTTGATTGTAGCTTCGCAGAGAAGTTTATTGCTCTCATCCATTTCAGTAATCATTCTAAAGCCGAGAAATTTAAAAAATGGAGTATATTCCCCCGTAGCTTCTCGGATAATAAGTTCAAATGAACCCTCAGCCGCTTCGAACTGAAAACCCTTTTCTTCAAGATTTTTTATCTTTTCCAGTACTTTTTTTGAAAGATTAATGTCGCCTTCAATATCTATTCCCAGTTCCTTTGCTTTAAACTCTACATTACTTTTCCCCGATAATTCAGATATCATGACTTTACGTCTGTTGCCTGTAAGTGCCGGGTCTATATGTTCGTATGTTCTTGAATCTTTCTGAAGTGCTGATACATGGATCCCCCCTTTATGAGCGAAGGCATTATCCCCCACATATGGACTATTCTCAACGTGCGGGAGATTTGCAATTTCACTTACAAACCGGCTCACTTCTGTCAGATGCTGCAGTTCAGATTTTGATGAACAGTCATGTCCCATTTTCAGTACAAGATTGGGGATAAAAGTTGTAAGATCGCAGTTTCCACATCTCTCTCCATATCCGTTAATTGTTCCCTGAATGGAAACAGCTCCTCCATCAACAGCATACATGGAGTTTGCAACGGCAACACCGGTGTCGTTGTGGAAATGCCCCCCCACCGGAGTTTTTATTTTTGATGTAACTGAAGATGTTATTTTATATGCTTCAGAGGGGAGAGTTCCTCCGTTTGTATCACATAGTACTATCATGTCAGCGCCGGCTTCACATGCTTTTTCGATGCACTGCAGGGAGTAGTCAGAATTAGCTTTATTTCCGTCAACCTGAAAATCCCATGTCTTTGCAACAATGGTCAGAACATCAGCTTTTGAATTTACCAGAGACTGAAGTATCGTATCTTCACTGCACTTAAAGCCTTTTCTTCTTGTGGATCCGAAGGCGGCTATTTTTGAATGGTTTATATCAAGTTTTCTCACTTCTGAAAAAAAACTGTCATCTTTAGGGTTTGATCCTGGCCATCCGCCCTCGATAAAATCCACTTTCAGCCAGTTCAGGATTTTTGCTATATTCAGTTTATCCTGAATAGATAGAGAGATGCCCACTGTTTGCGCGCCATCGCGGAGAGTTGTATCATATATGCTTATTATTTTTTTAGACATAGTTTTCCTTATATCCCTGTATATTTATAATTCCTGCATACTTTTTTCTGTGAGCTGATATTTCAAGTAATTTTTCTTGAACAGAGTATAATCTATCCTGTGTAACCTCCCGATATTTTAATTGTCAGAGAGTAAATCTGTTCCCGAAAAATTATCGTCAACATGGATAGCGGATTATTTTTAAAGGGTACGTATGCTTGACATTCGCCGGGAATGGGGGACCACGGGGTCAGCGCCCAGCGCTGTGCCCGGGAAATAAAGAGTTGACCATGGAAGTTATGGTTTAATCTACTGATTTTAATATAAAAAATAATGGTTTCTGAATGAATATAATAAAATTTAAAATGACTATACTTCTCCTGCTGATTTCTGCATCGTTATTCTATTCTTTTTCCTGTTCTAATTCACCGGAAGCTGTTTATGAAAGAATGCTTGATAAATATGACGATGGGAAGGGGGGGAATATCTCTCTTCTGTCTGAAAAATTTCTCATGGCTTTTTCCGGATTTCAGACGGATTACGATTCACTTTTTTTTAATAAAAGTGTTATAATGTCTGTCAAAGGGGAAAATATTGAAATTCTATATCCGGAAAATGTAACCGTTAAAGGTGACCAGAGTATCAGTGAGAATATTACCTTCGCCGATATGAATGAGAATAGTATAGTTCTGGGGAACAATAAGGGGTTTTGCGTTTTTGATAAAGACGGCGATCCTCATACAGTTTATAAGACAGAAAAAAATGACAGGATTGATGCAGTTGCTCTTAAAGATAAAAATGTAATTTATCACTCCGAGGGTAAAATATTTGAATTCTCTTCTGACAGTAAAAAAGTCAGGAGAATGGATTCCGGGGTATATCACTCTCCGTATAAAAAATTCTTCAGATCATCAATCTTTGTTACTGATAGATTTATAACACTTGCAACAGGAATTGCCGGTTCGTATTATATCAGCATCTTTGACGGGGTCAGCGGCAGTGCATTAATAACAAATGTTGCAGCTTCTTCCATGGAATTGAATATGGGTGATAACGATCTTTTATATGTCAGAGGCGGAACCGGTATTTGGGCTGTGGCGAAATTTGAGATCTCTACAAAAAAGCGCAGCCAGTTCAAGGGAGTGGGGAAGATTGATAATATTTTTATAGCAAAGGATGGATTTATTACTCTAAACGGCAAAAAATACAGTATTGAAGGATTCAACGGTGAACAGGGGCTTATTCCTCAGAATTGGAATATAATAGGAGTATGCAGGAATAAGGTACTGATTGAATACGGCAGAATTGTTTATGTAATTGACTTTCCTGTTTTACTGAAAAGAGTTATAGAGATGAATCAGAAAACAGGGGATAGAGTATCCTAACGGGCTTTACTCCAGGGATTGTATGGAGCATAGGTATCGCTTATATCTGCCCCTTCATGATAAGGATGAGGTTTTTTGGCAATTTTCATAAACAGAAGCAGAGTGATCATTATAATTAAAGATAGTATTGCGATAATCATTATATTCAGAATTTTATTATAATTAAAGTACATCTGATCCTCCGGATACATTCTTCAGCTCTTTCACGTTTAATAAAAAATTTGTTATAGAATTAGATAAAACAGTCTAAACATTTTATTATCCATAAAACGATTATTGCATAATTAAATTTCTTTTCAGCGTATGCTGAGAGTACACACCTCTGAAAAGAATTCACTTACAATCATCATATAAGATAATGTAACAAAAAAAGCTTGCACTGGACAGTTATTTTATAATCTTAATATAATAAAGCAAAGAAAAAATTAAAGGTATACAAAAAAAAGATGAAAATGCTCAGAAATGACCTCTGCTGGTGCGGAAGCGGGAAAAAATATAAGAAATGCCATATGGAGTCTGATTCAGTTTTAGAAACAGCCCCTGGGAAGAATATAAAACCCCCCAGAGGGATTAAGATTAAAACGCCCGTTGAAATTGCCGGGATAACTGAATGCTGCAGACTCACCGCTGAAGTGCTTGATATGGTAAGTTTAAAGATGAAAGCGGGTATTACAACAGACGAAATAAATACATGGGTTCATGAGTACACAGTGAGCCGCGGTGGGATTCCAGCTCCTCTTGATTATAATGGTTTTCCAAAAAGCGTCTGCACTTCAATAAATAATGTAATCTGTCATGGAATTCCCGACAGCACTGTTCTTAAAAGCGGGGATATTATAAATGTAGATGTAACCTGTATTTTAAAGGGATATTACGGAGATGCAAGCCGCATGTATATGATCGGTGATGTATCGCCCGAGGCAGCCAGGCTGGTAAGAGTTTCAAAGGAGTGTCTTGATCTGGCCATAGATCAGGTTAAGCCGTATAACGATTTCGGCATGATTGGAGAAGTGATTCAGAAGCACGCCGAGAGTAACGGTTTTTCAGTAGTCCGTGACTACGGCGGACATGGTATCGGTATAAGGTTTCATGAAGAACCCCATGTCCATCATTACAATGTGGGGAACCGCAGACTCCCGATGTTTCCCGGGATGATTTTTACAATTGAACCGATGATTAATGCCGGGAAATATCAGACTAAACTTCTTAGTGATAACTGGACAGCCGTAACCATTGACGGTTCACTCTCTTCACAGTGGGAGCATACAGTTCTTGTTACAGAGAGCGGAGTAGAGATACTGACAGTAAGCGGAAAGAAATAAATCTGGTGAAAAAATTAAAAATAAATTAGTGATAGATGATTTTTGTTTTCCCCCTCCCTTGATGGGAGGGGTTAGGGGAGGGTGAAGAAAGATTAGTATTTAAATTGGAAATTTTCTAAAGCAATATTTTTTAATTTTGAATTTGTTAATTAAAGAAAAAACAATTTATCTACGTTAACTTTATCACCCCCACCCTGGCCCTCCCCCCTCAAGGGGGAGGGAGTTTCATACAATGTAATTGAATTCAAAAAAGGAAAACATATGAATGAATTTATAAAAATAGATCATGAGGCAATTGAAGATAATCCTTTTAAACTAATAGGTAAAGATTGGATGCTTCTCACTGCAGGGACAAAAGAGGATTATAACACAATGACCGCTTCATGGGGCGGATTCGGTTTTTTGTGGAATAAACCGGTATGTCATATTTATGTCAGGCCTCAGAGATTTACATATAACTTTACAGAGAAGTTTGACTGTTTTACTCTTTCATTTTTTGATGAAAAGTATAGAGATGCGCTTAAGCTTTGCGGATCAAAATCGGGCCGCGATATTGACAAGGCGGAAGAAGCGGGTCTCACTGCTGCTGAAACTGAAAATGAAAATGTATATTTTAAAGAGGCGCGGCTTGTTGTTGAGTGCAGAAAAATTTATCATCAGGATATCGATCCGGCATCATTTATTGATGAATCGATTCAATCAAATTATCCGAATAAAGACTATCACCGGATGTATATAGGTGAAATTATAAATACTTTAAGAAAAGAGAAGGGCTGAAAATATATGAAAGGTTCAATGTTCGAAAACTCCGGAAGCTGGGTAATGAAGCTTATCTTTGCAAATGTAGCAGTTTATCTGCTTCAGGGAATATATATGCAGAGTGTAGTACCGCAAGAGATCCCTCTGGGTAATCAGATCATTGTTAATGAAACATCGGCAATGACATACTACCTTGGTCTAACACCTGCGCTTGTTTTAACCAAATTTTATTTATGGCAGTTCGGCACTTATATGTTTCTTCACGGCGGTTTTTTCCATATATTTTTAAATATGTATGCGTTAATGCTTTTCGGCATCCCAGTGGAACAGCTCTGGGGTTCTAAAAAATTTCTGCTGTATTATTTTTTCACAGGCATTGGAGCCGGGCTGACAATTTTTATTATTAATCTTGCAGTGGGCGGAACCGGAGCCTATATCCCCACTATCGGCGCATCGGGTGCTGTGTTCGGACTGCTACTTGCTTTCGGAATGCTCTTCCCTAACGTGGAGCTTCTTGTGTTTTTCTTTATACCAATGAAAGCGAAGTACCTTGTGGTTATGTACGGCGGAATAGAAGTTATGGCGCTTATGTCATCGGGAACTAACAGCAATGTGTCACATGTTGGTCACCTTGGAGGGCTGGTTTTCGGTATAATATTCTTTCTGATTGCCAGAAGGAGAGGAATAGAATTTACAGCAAAGAAAATGAAGGCACAGATGGGGAGAGAGATTAAAGAGAGAGATAAAGCTCTTAATCTTGATGAACCTGCCGTTGAAAAGCTTACAGTTATTCTTGAAAAACTCAAAGAGGGCGGAGCGGAATCTATCAGTGACGATGAATACCAGTTCATTAAGCTTGCCGATATTCTTTATGTTGAGAATGATGAAATCTGTGCTGCCGATGATTTTATACCGGAAGATAGTCACTGCAAAAAGTGTGAAACAATGGAAGCATGTCTGATGAGAGAAATAAAGAAGTATTTATGATAAAAGTAAAAGTGCGGATGACTGAAGGAGCATCTCTCCCGGAGTATCAGAGTAAGGGTTCTGCAGGTGCGGATTTGTGCGCATTGCTTGATGAACCTGTAATACTCTCCCCGGGGAAAACAAAACTGATCCCTACGGGAATTTTTATTGAGATACCGGAAGGATATGAAGCACAGATTCGCCCAAGAAGCGGCCTTGCCCTGAAACATGGAATAACATTTTTAAACTCGCCCGGAACTATCGATTCCGATTACAGAGGCGAGATTAAAATTATTATGACCAATTTAGGCGAGGAGAATTTTACGGTAGAAAATGGTATGAGAATCGGGCAGATAGTTTTTGCCCGGGTTTTCAAAGGTGAATTTATAAAATCAGATGAATTGAATAATACAGAAAGAGATAAAGGAGGTTTCGGTCATTCCGGAATATGAAGGAAAACAATACAAAAGATTTAAACAAAGTAACTATACTGCCGCTGGGCGGTCTGGGGGCTATAGGTAAAAACATTACGCTTTTTTCGCAGAATGATGAGATGATTATAGTTGATTGCGGTATAATGTTCCCTCGGGAGGAGATGCCGGGAATCGACTATATAATTCCTGATTTCACTTATATCAGACAGAATAAATCGAAAGTAAAAGCGATTGTTGTTACTCATGGGCATGAAGACCATATCGGTGCTATAGCTTTTCTGCTCCAGGAGATCAGGGTACCTATTTATGCTACAAAACTTACAATAGGTCTTATTCAGAGCAGACTTGAAGAGAAGCCTCTTCACTATACCCCGCAGTTTATAGAGGTTGTGCCGAGAGAAGTTGTAACTATCGGAAGTTTTATAATTGAATTTATTAATGTTAATCACTCAATTATCGGGGGAGTGGCTCTTGCGATACAGACTATTGCAGGGACTATTATTCACACGGGGGATTTTAAGATAGATTTTTCACCAGTTGAAGGTGAGATGACGGATCTCTATAAATTTGCCCATTACGGCGAGAAGGGTGTACTTCTATTACTTTCTGATAGTACAAATGCCGAGAGAGAGGGATTCACTAAATCTGAATCAACAATTTTAGACAGATTTTCCGATATTTTTTCAGATTCTAAAGGGAGAATTATAGTCGCTTCCTTTGCATCAAATCTTGAGAGAATTCAGCAGGTCTTCGACACTGCCCAGAAGTTCAACAGGAAGGTTGTAATATCGGGGCTGTCGATGCAGAAGAATATCGAGATAGCAAATAAACTCGGTTTTCTCGATATCAAAGAGGATCTTGTAATCAAGATAGAGGATGCCGGTAAATTCCCGAATAAAAAACTGGTAGTTATGGGAACAGGAACCCAGGGAGAGCCGATGTCGGCCCTTGCGCGTATGGCATTCGGGACTCATCGTCATTTTACAGTGGAGAAGGGTGATACTGTAATTATAACAGCATCGGTCATTCCGGGGAATGAACGGATGGTAACCAATATTGTTAACTCTCTCATGGAGATAGGAGCCGATGTTTACTATGATAAAGCAGAGAACATACATGTTTCGGGTCATGGAGCTTCCAAAGAATTGAAGATGATGATTGCTATTACAAAGCCGAAATTTTTTATGCCGATTCATGGAGAATATAAGCAGTTAAAGAGGCATGCTCAGATTGCGGAATCATTGAATATAAAGGCTTCACATATCATAATAGCGAAAAACGGCGATGTCCTTGAGCTTACAAAGAAAACCTTCAAGAGAGTGAGTAAAATTCCTCTTCTTGAAATGTATGTAGATGGAGCAGAAATCGGTGATATTGCCAGCGATGTGATCAAAGAGCGACATCTTATGTCGACTGACGGTGTATTTTATGCTTCCATGGTTATATCTCAGGGGATGCTTTTGAGCAGGCCGGAGGTTGTGACCCGAGGTTTTATCAGCAGCGAGAATACAAAGATTCATAATCTTCTTCAGAAGGATGTTGAAGAGAAGCTGGGAAGAATGCTTCGTGAAAGAAAACCTGCAGAGGAGATTGAGGATTTTCTGAAGAAAAGTTTAAAAAATTACATATATAAACTCACAAGAAGAAATCCCATCATTGTACTTAAGGTAATAGAGGTTTAAAATGCTTAATATGTTTATAGCCCTGATAATACTGGGTGTATTTCAGGGCGTTGCGGAGTTTCTCCCTATATCATCGTCGGGTCATCTTGTTCTGCTTGAACAATCCGGATTTATGAAAAGTTTAATGAATAATCCATCTGTGGAGATTAATCTTCTGATAAATGTAAGCCTTCATGTTGCAACTCTTATTGCTGTTGTAATTTATATGCGGAGAGATATCTGGAATATAATAAAAGGATTTATTACAGGACTGGTTAAAAGGGATTTCTCCAATCCCGGTTTTCACGCCGGGATATATATCTTTATAGCGTCTTTTCCTGCCGGTATAATCGGTTTTCTTTTTAACGATTTTTTTGAAGAAGTTTTTTCATCTGTGACAATGGTTCTTATTTTTCTGATAATTAACGGATTTATACTTATTACGGCTAATAGAATTCCCTCAAAAGGCCGAAAATTAGAAGAGGCAGGTATCTTCAGATCAATACTGATCGGTTTCTGCCAGGCTTTCGCAATACTCCCCGGGATATCAAGAGCGGGATCGACTCTTGCAGGGGGCTTGTTCTGCGGACTCGAAGGTGTTGAGGCGGCGCGTTTCTCTTTTTTAATGGCTATACCTGTTATAGCCGGAGCAGGTCTGGTTGAAGGTTTGAAAATTCCCGGGAGTAACTATCCCGCTGAGATTTTCGGACCTATTGCTGCGGGGATGATTGTTTCAATCCTTGTGGCGCTTGTTTCTATCAGAATTCTGTTCTGGGTTGTAAAACAGGTTAAGCTGAATGTTTTCGGTTACTACACAATTGCATTAGGTGTTACAGGCCTGATAGTTAAGTTTCTGTTTTAAACTTTTTTACAACAGAGAACTGACAACAAAACTGCGGAGGGAGCAGTGTTTAAGGATAAAAGATATACAGAGATATCGGGGGTGCTTCTATTCCTGGCGGGGATAATACTCCTCCTCGGTATCGTTAGTTATGTACAGACAGACTACCGGGCCCTTGTATTAAACAGGCCTGTTTCAAATCTGATAGGGCCTGTGGGGGCTCTGTTGGGTCATATATTCCGATCTGCTTTCGGTCTCTCTTCATATTGTTTTATATTAATGCTCTTTCTTTCCGGGTGGGCGGTATTCAGGAATGGGGAGATCTCTCCGGTTTCGGATAAACTCTTCGCGCTTTTTTTTCTTTCAGTAAGTTTCTCCTCTTTTCTTGCCATAGGTAGTTCCGATATCTATCAGAACAGCGGCGGATTTATCGGCTATTATATATATCATTTTTTCAAGTCAATCGCCGGTCTTGTCGGCGCATATCTTGTCATTGTAATTATGAACCTTGTTGGTCTTATACTTCTGGGCACAGTGTCGTTAACTGCATTTTTTGAAAACGGCGGAGTGAAGGGGAGCGGAAAGAAATTAAAAAAAGTTTTTGAATGGATCTCTGTAAAAAAAATTGATGATCAGATCCCTCTTAACAGCATAGGGGATGAGATATATTCAGGGAAGAAAGTTCCATGGATAACAAAGAAAAAAATAATAATCGGGCGGAAAGAAAGCATCAAAGAGGATTCCGTTAAATATCTAGGGATGAATGTAACGGCTGCAGCCGGTGAATCTATTTTCAAGCGGGGAGATGAAAAAATAGAGAACATACTCCGTGAAAGTAAAGTTAGCCATGAAGAGAGAATGCTTAAAGAGAATGAATTCGGTCTTGATGAGGATTTTTCTGCAGAGATAAAAGATGAACCTGTTGTTACAAGAAGTGAACCTATTGTAGCTGAGAAGTTTTACAAAGAGGGGAATTTTCATGAATACGATAAAGAGTTCGATAAAGAGTTTGATGAAGAGTTTGAAGAAGATATAGATAACGATTTCGAGAGTGAGACCGGTAAAAAACCTGAGCCGGCGGAAAAACAGAAACAGCCGGTTAATGAGTATTCATTAAAGAAAAACAGAATTTTCGAAATAGATGAAGATATGCCGGAATCAGTTGAAGATCGCATTGTTGAAGAGGACGCAGCTGACGAAATTACAGCAGTAAAGAAACCGGAAAAAATATTTACAGACCCTAATCAGCCGATTGCTGAGGAACAGGTATTTAAGCATCTGAAAATAAATAAAGAGTATATAATCCCCACATCGTTTTTATACAACTCGGAACCTGTTGACACAGAGACATGGGAGACCGAGATAAAAAAGAATTCCCTGCTCCTTGTCCGGACCCTGGCGGATTTTGGAATTGAGTCACGTGTTATAAATGTAAACAGGGGACCTGTAATTACTCTTTATGAAATGCAGATTGCCGCAGGGATAAAAATAACACGGGTTGTGGGCCTTGCCGATGATATAGCCATGGCGCTTGCCGCGTACAGAGTAAGGATTGTAGCACCTATTCCGGGTAAGTCTGCAATTGGAGTTGAACTTCCGAATAAAAAGAGAGAGATGGTAACTCTCGGTGATATTATAAAATCGAAATCGTATCAGGAGCAGAAGGGGAGTCTTAAGGTGGCTCTGGGGAAGGATGTTCTTGGTGTACCTGTGATGCTTGATTTAAAGAAGCAGCCTCACCTTCTGATAGCGGGTGCGACAGGTGCCGGTAAATCGGTCTGTGTAAATTCTATCATTACAAGTATTGTCTACAACTATGATCCGAACTATGTGCGTTTCATTCTTGTAGATCCGAAGATGGTTGAGCTTCAGTTTTATAACGGAACACCTCACCTTCTAACCCCGGTAATTACAGAACCTCATCTTGCGCCCGCGGTTTTGAAGTGGTCGATTTTTGAAATGGAGCGGAGATACAGACTCCTTGCTGCAATGAACACCAGAGACATTGTGTCGTATAATGAAAAAGTTGCAAAAGAAAGAAAGGGGGGAGAGAAGATCCCATTTATCATTATTATCATTGATGAGCTTGCCGATCTTATGATGGTTGCCTCTAAGGATATTGAGGGTTATATCACCCGTATTGCTCAGAAGGCCAGGGCTGTGGGTATACACCTCGTGCTTGCAACGCAGCGCCCGTCTGTTGATGTTATTACCGGAATCATTAAGGCAAACTTCCCGGCCCGTATAGCCTTTCAGGTCTCCCAGAAAACAGATTCAAGAACTATTATAGATCAGAATGGCGCGGAGAAACTTCTCGGTAAGGGGGATATGCTTTATCAGTCTCCGACAAGTTCATTTCCCGTGAGGATACAGGGGGCGTTTATCTCTGAGGATGAAGTAATGGAGATTGTAACTCATCTTAGGACTCTTGGTACGCCCGACTACATAGATTTTGAGGCATCGATTTTTCAGGATGAGGATGGAGAGATCAACGACGAGAACGATGAGCTTTTTGTTGAAGCTTTAAAGATAATTGAAGAGACAAGAAAAGCTTCGGCATCATATCTGCAGAGAAGACTCAGCATCGGATATAACAGGGCCGCGCGTATGATAGAGAAGATGGAGGAGCTTGGGTATATCGGACCGCAGCAGGGGAGCAAACCACGGGATATTTTTTTTGAGAGTGTAACTATTTCAGGATATCCCTCCAGGTGATGAATTACCAGATCATTATCATTAAGAATTCCGTATGGAGCTTTATCGGTGTAAAGTGCAGCAACATGCATTCCAAAATGCAAAATCAATCCATTCCGGATATCCTTGTCCGAGATAGAAACTGGAATACTTTTGCAATATGCATTTCCCTCTCTGAAATTAATATTTTCATAGACCACTCGTGATTGATTCAGAAGCTTTTTTGGATCCCCGTAATTAATACTCATACCTGAAGCTTTTCTTCCGTAGATTAAAAAAGTTGAACATTCCGCACCATAAAGAAGATCAGCACTATGTAAATTATTCTGCTGGAGTAAAGTCCCCCCGAAGATATATGGAAGATTCATCTGTGCTGTTAAATATCCTGTATACGTGTTATCCTTTCGCTGTGTTATAGTGACCGATTCAGAAATGTATTGGTTGTTGCTTTCTGAAATGATGCAGAAAAGACGTACAGTCCCGCAATTATTTTGAGTATTAAATAAAGGGATAAGGTCTTTGTTAGTTATAACTTTTTTATCAGTCAAAGAGCTGATAATTACCGGTTCATAATATAATACTGAAGGGGCGTCTTTCGCAAAAATATTACTTGGAGAGATGTTGTACGATGAAGATAATGGTTTATAAGTGTACCATGATATATTATTATAAGATGTAACGTCAGGTATTGTAACGTAATAATTGTCACCTGATATAAAATCAAAAAATCCTGTTCTGGAGGATTCAATTTTTTTTGTATCTGCAAACAGCTCAAGATCAAATTTTTTCTCACTTTTCTCCCATGAAGTGATTACTTTCTCCCATTCATCTGAATTTGATTTTATTTTATAACGGTATTTATTGCGCAGCAACAAAGACTTCATCAAGGAAGATGATTGTTGTATGTTATAATATGGAATTGTTTTGTTCTTCTTTCTAAATAATAATGCAAGATCTGATCTATCAGGTTCCGGATTGTGTAGAAGGTCAATCTGTATATTTGAATTGATTATTGAAAACAGATTCTGCAATGAATGATAAAGCAGGTAATCTGATTCATAGTCAGATGACATATAGGGTCTTGAAACTGCAATAGTTAAAGCATGAAGATTTGTTTTGGAGATTAGTTTAAAAAGATTCTTAATTTCATCTGAATTTTGAATATCATTTTTATCTTTAAAATAATCAAGGTCAATGGAGCATATTAATGGAGTATCTTTAAAATTATAATTTTTAAGTTCTTCAAAGGATAGTACATTATAAAACGATGAAAGGTCATTTATATTTCTCTCTGAAATTTCTTGGTCTGCATTAATAAGTTTTTTAATTTCATTGTATTTTTTATATTTTTCATCTCTGGTTAGAGTATGTGATGGAACCCATATGACTTTAATTATAGGATGGGGGATCAGTGGTTCTATCCAGTTGTAGCATTGGATAATGCCTTCCTGCTGCCATTTTTGATAGGTCGGTGAAGTGTTAATTTGATGGTTATTCTTTAGTGTATCCCTTATAAAATCTGAGTTAACTATGGATCGGGAATCGCTATGAATATCAAATAAAAGCAAAGTGTATTGATTGTTCCATTCGATTTTTTCTGCTAAGAAGTAAAAACTTTTGCCATGATTATCTGATATATATGCCGGAATGATTGATTTTGTATTTCGTATCTTATCTGCTGAAATTACGGGCTCAGCTAAAAGAACACATAGCAGCAATATAAACTTATTAAAAATTGAAATGAAGTTACCTGCCACCAGCTTCGGGTTCCTTGTCCAATTTCTGCAATAATAATAATTCACTTATGCATGCATCATTATAGTCAGTTCCTTTATAAACTTTAGTAATTTTCAGCTTAAGGTTTTTACATGAAATATTATTATCAGAAAGTTTAATCAGGTAATAAGCAGATAAATCATATGATGCGAAAGAAGTATAGCCATCATTTATCTGAACTGTTTTTATAAGTTTATCATCCGCGTATATTTCCAGTTCTGCAATGCGGTTATTTTTGTAAAACAATTCTTTTGTTTTATTGTACCCTGGGATTATACCAATAATACCAAGTTTCTGCATTTTATTGAATTTCATTTCAATAAATTCACCAGTACCATCATTGTCATTTTCTTCAACCCATGCTGTTTCAAATTTTTTATCAAATAGATTCAGAGGATAATATTTTTTTAAAGTTGATGAGGCACTTATCTTCTCTGGCTTGAAACTAAGATAATATTTTTTATCTGTGGAATAGTACCATGTCATTTCCTGACTTCCGTATGATGCCATCTGAGAATATCCGTTATTAATTGTGATCAAAAGATTATCGTTCCCATTGGGTTCAAGATCTTTGAATTCCCATGTGTAAGTATTCTCTTTTTTTATAAATCTGCCTGCAGGTAAAATGTTAATATTATGCTGTATGTTAGATTTATCAATAATAACTTTTCCTCTTTTTATTGGACCTTTCCATGTAGATCCGATTGAGAGTAGATATCTGAATTGTGAATCATTTGTGTCAGTATTATCTGAAACAAACCATCCATAATTGATATAATTTGAAATATATGAGATTGTTACTTTTACATTCTGGTTTTTCTTAAAATCAATATTTGAAACATACCAGCCGATTTCCGGATATTCTAAAGGTGCTTCTTCATAATCATTGCCAAAAATATCAGGCATTTTTATCCATTTAACTTGTTCCCCTTTGTACATATATTTTGCAGAAATTTTTTGAGAGCTCCCGTAGCCGAATAGTCCTTCTGTTTGAATTGCTATTGTATATTCTCCAATTTCCTGCATAGTCCCGGATTCTTTTGATCTTGTATGAAGGAGTGAAGGGAATCCTAATGTTGCAGTAACAGTATCATCATTATTTTTCATAACATATATGACATCAACTTTTGCATAACCCCGGTATAAAGTTATCCGGAGATCCTCTTCTTCAATCGAAATCTGTCTATTATCCATTAGTGAGATTTGACCGCTTGCCAGATTGCCGCTTGTAAATGATCCTCCATTTGCAAATGCTTTAATATTACTTGTTAATATTAAAAATAGTATTATTAAAAATTGGGATTTCATTTGATACTCCGATTTATTTACTTATAGGGCTTTAATAATGTATTGAGAATAGAAATGTTTAAACAAGCATAGCTCGCTGTCAATCATTTATAAAAATGTAAGCTACAATCCAATGTTGAATAATTGAAAAGTATATAAGTATGGAACGTATTTATTTATATATAATTTAAACATTTTATACAATAAAATAATATATTAAATTCTTTTATCAATTACTTATAATAGGATTTTGTAACTTAGTTGATTTATAATAATTTGGTTCTTTTATAAAATTTTTTTTAAAATTTAATTTTCATTTTTATGAATGTGAAATATTTTTAATGAGAGTATAAAAAAGATTGTGTAAACAGTCATATCTAAAATATATGATTGAGGAGAAAATATGGTAAAGAAAAAAGAAGAAATTAAGAAGATAATCTCCGGTATAGATTTTAATAATCTCAGGTTGGAACAATCATCAGACCCGGCATCTTTAAATTCATTTAAATAGTTTTTACTGCACAGATATCATCTCCTGTTTACCATCGTAAGATTTTTATTAATTGTGGATATGTTCACTTGGATTTAATTAGTGAAAAATTATACCAGAGGATTATAAAAAATTGAAAAAAATTTTTGTGGAAAATGCTTCATATAACAGACTACGTCCGCTCGATTCACTAAGGGGTATCGCGGCTATAGGTGTGGCATTTTTCTGGCACTATAAACATTTTGACTACGCTTTTTTTGAAAACAACTTTGCCGCACTTCCGCTGTATTCAGTTTTTAACTGGTTTTATTTATACGGATGGAATCTTGTAGATTTCTTTTTTGTTCTCTCCGGATTTATTTTTATGCATGTATATTCAAAAATGATTATGTATAACAGAATTAGTGAAAGAACTTTTTTTATACTGCGATTAAGCAGGCTATACCCTCTGCATGTGATCACACTTTTTACCGTTGCATTTCTGCAGTATTACAGGTACTTCACCGGAATGGGTTTTTTTCAGTGCGAAATCAATGACCTGTATCATTTTATTTTAAATCTTCTTTTTATTCAGGGGGGATTTTTTGAGATCGGGCTATCATTTAACGGTCCGTCATGGTCGCTATCCTGCGAAATTATTGCATATATTCTGTTCTTCTATGTTTTGAAAAAAAATAAAAAGCCGCTGCCGGTTTTTGTTTTATTTGTATTTATCGGACTTAGTATCTTACAAATGCAGGTGAACGTTCCACTATTCAATATCTCAAACGCCAAGATGCTCGTTGGTTTTTTTATAGGATGTCTTGCATTTGTTTTGAATAATCATATCCTCAAAATGAGCAGCAGGAGTAAAAATATACTTTTTGGAACTATTCTGCTGTTTACAATTATTATTGGTCTGATGATCTATAAAACAGGATTTACAAAAATTTTTGGTCAATGGGATAGGGTTATGCCTATTCTTGTATACCCGCTGCTGATAATCTCCTCACTTAATATATTATTTCTTAACTGGATTTTTTCTTTAAAACCTTTAACATATATGGGAGATCTTTCATACTCTATATACCTTATACATTTCCCCGTACAGCTGATGATGGTAACTTTTCTTCCGATGATTGGACTTGTTCCAGATTACAGCAGCTGGACCGGACTCGCTATTTTTATGGTTAGTACTATATCTCTTGCTTCTTTATCTTATCATACAGTTGAGAAGCCGATGCAGAACTATATAAGAAAAAAATTTTTAACAGCGAAGGCTGAACAGTAGAAGAGAGGTAAATTCTCTCTTCAAATTTAATTTATAATTGTTGGTATGGATTAAAAAAACAGTTTAATTGCAATAGTAACTGCATTTGAGTATATTAAAATTATGAAAATTAAAAAACAAAAAAGCATAATGCCCTCTCGGGCATGCATATTCCTTTTTTCTTTAATACTGATTATTTTTCCAGGGTGTAAACCTGACGGGCAGCTCCCGCAATATACTGTCAGTGATATCTCTTACGGTCCTGATAAGGAGAACACCCTGGATGTTTCGCTCCCTGAGGGGAGAAACGTGGATACTCCGGTTATAGTACTGATACATGGCGGCGCCTGGACCGGGGGAGATAAAAGCGACTTCGCCTACCTGCGGAAATATTTCTCCCGGAAGGGATTTGCCGTGTTTTCAGTAAATTACAGACTTGCCAGAGTAGAAGGGACAGGACTGCGGAATATTCTTGAGGATATGGATTCTGTTATTGCATATGTTAAGGAGAAAAGCGGTGCGTTTATATACTCAAAGGATTCTGTTTTTCTCGCAGGCCACAGTGCAGGGGGGCATATAGCTCTCCTTTACCCCTTATCCAGAGCTGCCGAGGGATCAATCCGCGGGGTTGTTTCTTTTTGCGGTATTGCAGATCTTACAGACCCTCAGCTGGAAAAATTTCTGGTCCATATGCATGAGAATCAAAGTAAAAATAAGAAGGGGCTCATGCCGGAGAGTAAACCTTTTGACCGTATAGGATTTATCGCTGGAACCGAACAGGAAAAACGCATAGCCTACAGCCCGCAATTTATTCTACGCGACATACCGGTTATTCTTTTCTGCGGAAAAATGGATGATATAATACCATGGACCCAGAGCGAAAATCTTCATAAAAAAATGAAAGAGCGGGGATTCGACAGTACTCTCCATGTCTACCCGGATATGGG
>PGXT01000265.1 GCA_002839285.1 Spirochaetae bacterium HGW-Spirochaetae-5
GCAGTTTGTTCTGTAAATTACCTGTTTTATTTAATGAAAAAATATTTCAGGAACAGATTGCTTCACTTCGTTCGCAATGACAGTGTTCTAATTATTTCGTAAACTGCTATAATTCATTCGTTAACAGGAATCTTCAAAGATCGCTTTCTTCTCCTCTGGCTCAGGTAAACTCCCGTAAAGATTAATCCGCATCCGAAGTACTGCATAAGATTCATCTTCTCATCGAGCAGAATCCATCCGAAAAACATTGTGAAAACCGGAATAAGATTAACAAACGCCGCGGCTGTACTTGCCTTTACTCTGCTGATCCCCATACTGTAAAGTCCGTAGGCGCCTATTGTGACGACAACACCAAGATAAACAATCCCGAGCGCCGGATAAAGAACAAACTCAGTGGGGAGACCTCTCCCCTGAATAAAAATAAAAGGAAAGAAAAAAAATGAACCGATGAAGCACTGAAACGCCGTAAGAAAAAACGGGTTATATCTTTCGCTGAGTTTTTTCAGTGAAATAGTGTACCCTGCCGCACATATCATTGCGCAGAACTCCAGAAAATTTCCCAGTACCGGATTCGGTGCGCTCTCCGTGACTTCGCTGTATATGCTCAGAATTACCGCACCGGTTACTGCAATAATAAATCCGAGCCATGTGAGAGGAGTGGTTTTTTCTTTCAGTGTAAAAAATGCCGCGATTGCAACAAGTATCGGCAGAGTAGATGTGAGAATCCCCGCTTGTGATGCAGTGGTGTTTGTGATTGCCATGGCTTCAAATAAAAAGTAGAGACAGGGCTCAAATATCGCCATGAGGAGCAGGAGATTGTAGTCACCTTTTCTGTATTCGCAGGTTTTCCATAAATGTCTGATGACAAAAAGAAACAGAATTGATGCAAGTATCTGTCTCCCCCATATTACAAACATCGGGTCGTATGTTCTGAAAGTAGCCTTCAGCGCAATAAATGATGTTGACCATATTATCATCGCCGCAAGGAGAATGATTTTCGCTTTCAGATCTGTTGTTTTCATTTTAATTTCCTGTATCTTCCCGGTTGTTACTGATTATATTTATGGTCAGGATTGGCAAGATTTTTTCATTATGCTGATGTTAATATTTAATTATTAACTTACAATCACGTTTAATATTGACAAATTTTTTTGATAAACTGTCATTATGCAATAGTGATTTAGTTTCCGGATGAAGTGAATAGTTATGATAATACTCAGAAGTGTAGTAGAAGGTTTTGCAATGGGTGCAGGGCTGATAATTGCCATCGGCGCACAGAACGCATTTGTATTGAAGCAGGGGATAAAAGGTGAGCACCGGCTGGTGATCGCTTCTATATGTGCTTCCAGTGATGCGCTGCTTATAGCTCTTGGGATAGCCGGGATGGGGATTGTTTTCAGCAGTCATCCTCTTATTACAAAAACAGTTTCACTGGCCGGAGCTGCTTATCTTGCATGGTTTTCTTTTAAATGTTTCCGCTCGGCAATAAAGGGTGGGTCTCTGAATGTAAATGGTGAAGTCTTAAATTCTATATCTTTGAAGAGCGCGGTAATGACAACGCTGGCTCTGACATTTCTAAATCCCCATGTATATCTTGACACTGTTGTTATGCTCGGAGGTTTCGGAGCGGCAAGGTCTCCGGAGATACGTCCCTA
>PGXT01000087.1 GCA_002839285.1 Spirochaetae bacterium HGW-Spirochaetae-5
TCAATTTTTTTTATCACTGCGGAAAATTCGGCGGTATCTTTTCCCGCATCAATGAATCCATTAAGAGAACTCTCTCTATTCTTTGCAAGTTTTTTTGCTTTATAGAGTATCTCCCCGGTGTTAACCGGTTCTGCGGAGAGTATCATAATGAACCTTTCGAAAGAGGGTGAATCATCAAGCTCATAGGATCTGTTAAGGAGAACTTTTTTATTCATTATAAGTTCGCTGTGTGATTCCGCACTGTCGGGGTGGTGGAGAGTAACTGTTCCCCGTCCGTCTATAGAAATTATGGTTCCGTATTTAAAATTATCCGCGGCAATGTATCCGAGCTGTATGATGTCCCCTTGCCGCGCTGTATCGGAATTTTTCAGTTCTTCAACCTCTTTCCCTTTCATACGGTAAATGATGAGTTTTGACTCAAGTCCCTTTATTCTTATATCTGTATCGTATCCTTTTGTAAAGTTTTCAGTAATGTTCACCCCCGGTATCATAAGAAAAATAATCACAACTGCAGCTGCAGCAGATGCCAGAGGCAGTGTATAACGTTTTGATGAGAGGCTGTTTAATTTTTTTATAAAATCTTTAACAGCTGAGTTTCGATCTCTTGAGGATGTTCTTTTGAACCGGTTTACTCTGCTGTTTTTCTCCATAATTTCCGGGACCATAGACTCTGCCGGATATAATGAAATTATATTTTCATTTGATTTTTTAATCTCTTCAATTCTTGTTAAAAGTGAAGGATTCTCTAATATAAGTGCATCAATCTCTTTGCGGATATTTTCCGGCAATTCATCGAGTACATACTGTTCTATATATATATCCGGTATCTGATTAATTTTCATAAATCTCCTCCTTAAGAAATGAAGCTTTCTCTTTCAGTAATCTCATCCTTTTGCGTACACCCGACACCGAAAGCCCTGATTGAAATGCCGTCTGCTCCAAGGTCATTCTATCAAGATAAAGCATAGTCGCAATCTCTCTGGTTGAAGCTTTTTCATCTCTGAAAATTGAATCGAGAAGATCATTTGCAGAGATGGTGTCAGCAGGATCATTAAAGTCTGCTATATATTTAAATATTTCATCATCTATAGTCTCCGGGTGCCTCTGTTCACTCCGGATTATGTTGAGACATATATTTGTGGCAATTCTATGGAGGAGACTTGAAGGGTATGACCCGTCAATTTTTTCAGAGTTTGTAATCAGATTAACAAAAACATCCTGCATCGCATCCAGTGCCTTCTCTTCATTTTTAAGAAGGAACCTGCATCTCCTGAGCACCATAGGTCCGTATTTTTTATACAATTCTTCGATGTTTAAACTCATAGTTGATTTCCTGTTTCTTAGATCTATAGTATTTTACGATTGAATTAGTACTGCCTTCAGGCTTCGACTTCGCTCAGCCATCGTTAAATTACGCTCCATGCCTGTATTGAGCTTGTCGAAATGAGCGGAGTCGAAGAGCTAATTGTACTAATTAATTCGCTAACTCCTATAGTTCAACCACTAACCGTTATAGTATCGGATTAAAGAAAAAATTTCCCGTTTCAGGATATTCTATATTCTAAGAAATATTCTGTAAAACACAAATCTTAAATTTATGTTTTACAGAATATTTCTCTGACTCATACCTTTAAACTGCCGGTAAGAGCCAGAGAATTCTGTATCAGAACCATCCGAATTGAGCCATTATTTTTGCCGAGGGTCCCCTGAAATCTTTATCAGAAAAATCATCTGTATCGATACCGGCTACATATCTGTATGAGGCACCGGCGCCTACCCGGCAGAAACGTGTGATGTTGACAAAGATATTAACTTCTGGTTCAACTACAAAAAATTTGTCACCTTTATTGTGCTGTTCATCATCGGTTTCGTTGTCTTCATGGAAACTCAGTCCCCCTCCGCCAATAACCGCACCCGCTGAAAAGACTATGAGATCTTTCGGGTTGAAGTAGTATTCAGCCATGAAACCGCCATATCCGAAGGCAACTCTGTTGAGTACACCTGAATAATCATGTCCGGTAATATCTTCTCTGTCTGTGGGATATGTGAGCCCCATTCCTGCCAGACCTATTACTACATTGTCATTGATAATCAGTCCCCCCCTCGCTCCAACAAGGCAGGCATTTGCATCTCCGATTTTAGAATAGCCGGTTGTAATGGCTCCATAACCGGAAAAATCCGCGCCTTTCAGATCGAGAAGCACCTTAGGCGGGTTATCTTTTTTTTCCGCTTCTTTTATTGTTGTTGTATCCTGCGCCATTGCTGAGGTGAACAGCATTGCTGATGCAGCTGCAGCGGTTAGTAATTTTGTGACTTTCATCTCTGTCCTCCGTTTTGTGATAATAATTAAACACCGCGGCGTGAAAAATCTGTTACTTTTACTTTTAAATTTTTTTAAAAAACCGGAATAACATTAGTAATTTCCCGATATATACCTTAATAAAAAATATTGCTACTCTGCTCACTTTGTACATATTAAAAAGTTAAAATTAAATCGATGTTATTTCCTTTTAGCATTTTACGAAATATTTAGAAAATGTCATTTCGAACCCCCTTCAATTTTCCGGGTGAGAAATCTTGTTAGGTCCTGATATATTAACTGTATAATAAAGATTTCTCAGTCGCTATCGCTTCTTCGAAATGCGATGTGTTGAGCTTGTCGAAATGACAGATTATGTACTATTTCATTCGTAAAATGCTATAGCATTGATTTTAGCGCAAAATAAAGAATTGCATCTTGCCGCCTAATCCTGCAGCGGAGAGAATAGAGCTATTTGTCATAAACGGATTAAGGAAATATTACTGATTTTGATTAATTATTTTATTTGATTGTTAAATGATATTATATTATCGGGGAAAGGATTCGGGATGTTTTTTAACTAAATTGCTGACAGGTTTTAAATGAAAAAATTTCTGGTTATTATTATGATATTATTTTCAAACTGTAATATCTCCGCGGAGCGGTCAGATGTCTGGATGCTCAATGTTTATGCTCAGACTGAGAGTCCGGATATATCCTTAACTCAGATTCAGGAAGAGAATACTGTATTAAGTAAAATTCAGGCTGGTTATGAAAAACATAAATCTCTTGTCATTGTTTTCGGAGCGGTTATTGTTGCTCTACTTTATGTAATTCTGCTTCTGCTGGTTGAAAGCAGAAGGCTTAGACGTGTGATTGTATCACGCACAGAGGAGCTTGCAGAAAATCAAGAGAGGTGGAAGTTTTCACTGGAGGGGGCAGGGCAGGTTGTCTGGGACTGGAATCTCAAAAATAACAGAATATTTATATCCAGAAAATGGAATGAAGCACTGGGATTGGACAATGAAGAGACTTATGCAGACATTGAAGAATGGTTAAAGGATATCCACGAAGACGACCGGGAGAATATGCGTTCTATAATGAACAGACATCTTGATGGAGAGAAATCTCTTTACGAGAGTTTTCACCGTATTAAGGCGAAGGACGGTGCTTACAGGTGGGTTCTATCCCGGGGTAAGGTAATTGAAAGATCTGCCGATGGGCGGCCTCTTCGTG
Source organism: Spirochaetae bacterium HGW-Spirochaetae-5 (assembly GCA_002839285.1). Classification (GTDB taxonomy): domain Bacteria; phylum Spirochaetota; class UBA4802; order UBA4802; family UBA5550; genus WRGT01. Next base: position 3,536 of record PGXT01000087.1, read on the forward strand.
TAATCGGAACTGCAACTGATATTACCGATCTGAAGCAGATTGAAGAAGAAGTCAGTAAGTCCCGACGAATGCTTCAGATGGTTTTAGATACTATACCGATAGGTGTATTCTGGAAAGATAGAGACTTTACTTATCTGGGGTGTAATAATTCTTTTGCCAGACTGATAGGAATCGAATCCGCAGAGAGTATCGTCGGGAAAAGGGATATTGAAGTTTTTGATCCCGAAGTAGCAGAAATGTATAATAGAACTGACCGGGAGATTATTAATACCGGCCGTTCTAAACTGAATTATGAAGAGCATCTTGTACTCCCCACGGGTAAAGTCAGGATACTAAGAAAGTCAAAGGTCCCGCTTACCGGCGCTGATGGTGAAATTATCGGTGTTCTTGGAACATATGAAGATGTAACAGTACAGAAAAATCTCAGAGAGGAGACCTTCAGAATTCAGAAACTTGAATCGGTAGGTATCCTTGCTTCGGGGATAGCTCACGATTTTAATAATCTTCTTATGGCTATATCGGGTTCTCTCTCTGTGCTCCGATTGTCGGAAGATTTAACCGTTAAAAATCTGCATTGGATTGAGAATGCGGAAAAATCATGTCTTGCGGCAACAGAGCTTACAACCCGGCTTATTACATTTTCACGCGGTGGAGCACCGGTGCTTCAGGATGAAGATATTTTTGAAGTAATAAATGAAGCTGTAGATTCCGGATCTTCAGGGGGTTCAGTGAGTATAGATTACCTGAATGAGAGTCCTGTTACTTCTATCAATATTGACGGGAGGCAGATACGTCAGGTCCTTATCAATTTAATTGAAAATTCAAAAGAGGCAATGCCCGGCGGTGGGAACATCTATATTGTTTCGTCTGAAATCAATCTGGAAATTAATAACCGGCTTGAACTTAAGCCGGGTCGTTATCTTATGATAACAGTAAAAGATACCGGACCCGGTATACCTGAACTTAATATTGATAAAATATTTGACCCATATTTCAGTACAAAAGAGATGGGTCCGCAGAAGGGGCAGGGACTTGGGCTGGCAATCAGTCATTCAATTGTTACTCAGCATGGCGGCAAAATTACTGTAAGTTCAGTTCCCGGGAAGGGGGCTCTCTTCACAATATACATTCCATTCAGTCTATGATATGTTGTTCAGCTGAACGTAATGTATATTCCGGGGAAAGTTATTGATCAGAAAGTTTATCGTCCTTTTTTAAGTTCGTTAATCATTTCCACCATAATTGCTACATGTCCAGCGAGAAGTTCTACAGCTTTTCCCGGATCGTTTATTTTGTTAAGGGCAAAATAGTATTCAGTTATGTCTTTTCTCAATTTCCGGTCCAGTTCAATTACAGCGTTTAATCCTTGGGGCATGTTGTTAGGTGTCATCATATCAGGTCTCTTTCGATTAGTATTATTTTAAGTTTATATGATGTTTTTTTACTCTTTTCTGTCAATGAATATATATCCGGTCGGGTTTTCCCTGCAGGGTAACAATTTATTTTTTTTGGCAAAGCTAACGCGTTGTTCCGCCAATCACCATCTTCGGATATGCGGTATGTACGTAAAACTGAAAATAATTCACAATTTTTATTGATGATCCTGTAAAAAAGTTCCCTGTAACCGGAAGTTTTTAAAAGATTACTTAAGGTTTTTTCTTTTACCCGCTTTTCCTCTTTTATTGTCTTTCCTGTCTTTTAATGATTCTATCAGGTTTGCTCTTGATTCACGTATACGCTTGTCAAACCCGGGGTTCTCGTTTCTGAATTCGGCCAGTCTCTTTCTTCTTTTTTCAAATTTCTGATTTTTTTTATTATCTTTTTCTGTAATCCGCTGCTTTAGTTTTTTCATGGCCATTGGAAAACTGTTATCCAGCTCAGCTTCCTCTTCGCTGTTCGCGGTGAGATAAAGATAGAACATGGGATTATTTGTGTATATCGGACGAAGACTTCTTTCAAATTCATGGGAGATAAACTTTTTTTTCGACTCGGGAGACTTAAAATCATCATTATTTATTTTCATTTTTCCGTCGTGGACTTCAAGTGTAGCTCCTATAACCTCTCCGGTTGCTGCATCAATAATTCTCACTTGAAGAGAACCTGATCCTGAAATGCCGAAAATCAGTGCATCAGCTCCTATCATCTTCCCGGTTTCAGCTGCAGTTTCAGGGTCAACAAGACCGGTGAGCCCCTTTTCCTGTTCGCTTATTATCTCGGGCACTCTTTCCGGGTCTATTACTTTAAACTCTTTTTTATCAAGTATCAAAGCCATAATTTTTGTTGAATATTTTTTTGTTTCAGAAGAGGTATCTCCTGCTTCATCTGTGAAGGTGTAAACAGCAAGACGCGTTTTTTTACCCTCGCGGGCTTTCGTGCATATATACTCTACAGCGTTTGATGTAAGATCAGGTTCTGCTGATATGGCCGGGGCAGAATTTAAGATTGTAAATACTGCAAGCACCGGTAAAAATAATATTTTTTTAATCATACTTTTAACTCCATAATTTTACTATTATATTGCTGAGCTGTTGCAATATTCTGATTAATATACTGATGCAGGAATTAATTACAAGTATTAATTGGGGCAGGTAAGTATTATGATTTGCCGGTAATTTCCGGGGAAGCATTAAGAGAGAATGGTTTAACTAAATCATGATCCGTTTAAAATTATTCCGGCATCGTAATGATGCCGGAATAAAAAGTATCAGTCTTTAGGAATATATTTATCAACATCAATTTTGTATGTTTCAAAGAGTTCATTTTTTGCTACTTCAAATTCGAGAATAGATGCATTAAACATTACAAGAAGCTGAAGTTCGGCCTCCCGGCTGTTTATCAGCGCATCAAGTGAGTTTCTGACAACTGCCGCGGTAAATCGTCCTCTCCGGAGATTGGTGAGCATTTTACTGTAATAAATCTCTGCCTGTATTCTCGCTTCTCTTGCTTTCTGGTAGAGTTTGTAATTTGTGTTTACTTTCTCAACTTTGGATGTAACATCATCTTTTACAATCCGGCTGTATTTATCAACCTGAAACTTCGCCTGTTCAACCTTCCACCTTGAGTTCCTTTCGTTAACCTTCTGGTTGCTGTCGGAGAGAGGGTAGGTGAGTTTAACCTGTGCCTCGTATGACGGATACTTCATGGATGATGCGTTAGAGTATGATTCTCCGGTGTTTTTATTAACATCCATTGATGATACGGTTAAACTCCCTGTGAGTGATGGTAGTGCTCCGTTGCTGTCGATGTCGAGCTGTAGTTTGGCGTTTTCCAGGCTTCGAACTGCATTAAGATAGTCTGCCCGTTTAATGTAGGCTTTCTTAAGAGCTTCTTCGCTGTTTATTTCAGGGAGTTTATTCTGCAGAATCGCACGTTCCTGCATTGTTATTTCGTCGCTCATATTTACAACCTGAAGAAATTTTCTAAGCGCGTCCCTGTAGTTCTGTTCTGCACGGGATACTGAAGCTTCGGATGACGCGATTAGTGAGTTCCAGTAGTTCAGCTCAAATTGTTCAGCCAGGCCAAGCCGTACATTATCTGCAACGATCCTTCTCACTTTCCGGGTCTCCTGCAGCATAAGTCCCGCATTATCAAGCTGCGTTTTGTTGATGATTACATTCCAGTAATCTACAATTACACCAACAACAACCAGGGATAGCCCGTAAATAATCTGATCTTTCTGCATCAAGGTGCTGTTTTTTAGAATTTTTTCCTGTTTTCTGTCATTGTATCCGAATGCGTTTTTAAGAAGTTCCTGTTCGATAGAGACAAATAATACCGGAGTATTTGTTGCTATATCGAATCTTGAATAATTCGAAGTATTCAGATACCCCTTAGTGTCTGAATAAGTGTTTGTTACACCGCCGGCAATTTTTGTTCCTGTTGAAAAAGATTTAGCAAGTGACGATGAAATTTCCACAGATTTGTTTCTCTCGCCGTATTGACTCTGCATAAGTTCGGGATATTTTGTTGTTTTTACCCCTGCTCCTGCGTTGAAATATGTTGAATATTTTGCCTGGAACTGCTCGTAGTATGTGTCGCTCATTGCAACATCATATTTGCCCGTGAGTATATCCTGGTTATTCTCAATCGCTTTCTGTATCGCATCGGAGAGGGTAATTCGAAAACCTCCGATAACTATTGCCGCTTCATCGGCCAGTTCAATTTCAATTGGTTTACTGCTTACTTTTGTTTCATCACTCTCCTGTGACCATCCAGCCGAAGAAATAAAAATAAAAAATACAAGTGGAACTATGAATATCTTTTTAATATACATTTTTAACTCCTTATTTATACTTGTGACATGAAATCATTTATCATTTTAACGAAGTAATCCATTTTTTTCATCTTGTCTTTGTCAAGATGTGGAATCTTCAGTTCTTTTTTTGAAGGGCGGAGAGTTTTAAAAGACTGCTCCAGCATGTAATTATATAATACTTCCCTTTTTTTTCCGTACAGTTCCCCATGCCATTCAGTTCCTTTCAGGAACTCCTCTCCATGAACAAAATCAGTTATGAAAGCAAGAAGGTTAAATGTGAACATTTTCGGGTTTGAAACTTCGAAAATACCCTCTTTAACGCCGTCTCTGATTATCCCCTCGATGATCAGCAGGCGCGGAATCATGTACTTTTTTACAAAGTCATGAAGAATACCGGTCCCCTCGGCCATCTCTCTTGCAAATATTTTATTCATATCATCATCGTGAGATTCGAAGTGGATCCCTATGAGAAAATAAATAATTGCGCAGAGTTTTACATCGAGAGAAACACCCCATGAATCGATCTCGGCATTAATCTTGTCAGCAAATCTGGTTGAGGAATCTCCAATAAAATGATGAAAAATACTGACATAAAGGTTCTCCTTGCTTTCAAAGTGATAATGGAGAAGAGCCTGGTTGACTCCTGCCAGCGTAGCGATGGAACTCATTCTGGCCCCGCTGAATCCTTTACCGGCAAATTCCTTTTTTGCAGCATGTATTATTTTCCGTTTCGTTTCTTCGCTGTCTTTTATATGTTTAACCATGTTGTACCCTGATAATTTAATTAACTGGTTAATTAAATTATCAGGGTCTATTGTCAAGAAAAAAATTTATTTGACTTGATTTTTGATACCATAAAAGTATGATTTTTATTAACAGCGTAGAGGATTTTTCTACTCTGGACTTTTATCCATATAATGCGTAAAATTGAGGTTGTATGTTTGAAATAATTGATTCTGAAAACGAAAGAATATTTGTTCTCCAAAAGGCAAGCGACAGCTTTCAGATTAACCTGCTTGAAGAGAAGATTAATGATTTTATAAAAAATGACGGACGTGATCTGGTTCTTGATCTGAAAGAGCTTAATCTGCTGGATTCATCATCACTGGCGGCTTTTATAAGATTTAAAAGAAAACTGAAAGCCACAGGCCGCGGAATGAAGCTTGTTAATTATAATGAAAGTATTCTCCGTGTAATCGAATTGTCCGGGCTGGATGATTTTCTTCTTGATTGATACTTTCCCCCTCCCCATCCGCCCTGGCGGGCACCTTCCCCATGAAAAAGGGGAAGGCGATTAAAATAATTTGTTATAATATGGAGATGAATATGAATAAACTTTTTAAGAATGATATTATAAAACGTAAAGGTCCGCTTCTGCTTATTATTATGGATGGGATGGGTATAGGTAAGGAGAATGAGGGGAATGCGCTATTCCTGGCCCGTACTCCGAATTTAACTTCGCTTATGAAAACATCTCCTTATATGACTCTTCAGGCCCATGGAACTGCCGTAGGGCTTCCAAGTGATGCAGATATGGGGAACTCCGAAGTGGGCCATAATGCTCTTGGAGCAGGACGGATTTTCGACCAGGGGTCAAAGCTTGTTACCGAGGCAATAACATCGGGGGATGTTTTTACCACTTCCACATGGAATGATCTCATGGCAAAACCGGTAAAAGAGGGGGGTAAACTTCATTTTATCGGTCTGCTTTCAGACGGAAATGTCCACTCTCACATCGATCAGCTCTTTAAACTTATCGAGAGAGCTGCGACCGATGGAGTTAAAAATATTATGCTGCACATACTTCTGGATGGACGCGATGTTCCGGAAACTTCAGCGCTAATCTATATTAAGCAGCTTGAGGATTTTCTTGATATTTATAGATCAAAGGGTCTGAATTTCCGCATAGCATCGGGCGGCGGAAGAATGGTTACAACAATGGACCGTTATGAAGCGGACTGGCAGATTGTAAAGCGGGGATGGGACGCTCATGTTCTTGGTAAAGCACGGTCTTTTAAATCGGCAGCAGAAGCTGTCGAAACTTTCAGAGCGGAGGAGCCTGGCGCAACGGATCAATATCTTCCGGCATTTACAATTGCAGATGAGAAGGGTCCCGTGGGGACAATTAACGACGGAGATTCTGTAATTCTATTCAATTTCCGCGGAGATAGAGCAATAGAACTTACAAAGGCCTTCGAACAGCCGGAGTTTAAATACTTCGATAGAGAGAGAAAACCTGATGTGGTTTTCGCAGGGATGATGCAGTACGACGGCGATCTGAAAATACCGTCGAAATTCCTGGTGTTCCCGCCGAAGATAAACAGCACTGTGAGTGAATATTTAGCCGGTTCGGGCGTGAAGCAGTATGCAATCTCCGAGACTCAGAAGTTCGGACATGTAACATATTTCTGGAACGGCAACAGAACAGAAAAATTCAACGCAGAGATGGAGAC
>PGXT01000266.1 GCA_002839285.1 Spirochaetae bacterium HGW-Spirochaetae-5
CGATAAAAGATCAAAAAGGGGAGCCGCCTGATCTGCCGTGAGATAGATCTTTTCCTGAATAATACCTGTTTCAAAAGGGAGAATTGCAGCATGTTTAAAAGGAACAGCGAGGACGGTAATTCCTGTACTGTTTTTTATCTCAATCAGCCCGTTAATATCAGTAAATGCCGTACTGTCATTTTCGTTTTTTAATCCGCAGCTGAAATTAACAGCAAATATATTATCATTATCCTTTTTTTCAACGGCAATCTTAACCGACGGTGAAAGCGGAGCTTCCGGTATTTTCGCACATGCGCCAAGCCCCATAGTCAGAGCCAGAGACAGAATAAGTTCTTTTTTCAGAAATTTTAACATTTAAACGGGATCTCCCTTCAGATTTTATATTTTATAATTCCACACTTCGCGGAATAAAGTCAAGAAAAATAATGCCCCCCCATCCGCCCTGTCGGGCACCTTCCCCTTGGTGAGAAGGGGAAGGCAGAGGACAATGGGCTGCGCCCATTGCTTCCAGGCATTATCAGTCTCCCCCTTTTTATCAAGGGGGAAATGTCGCTTCAGCGACAGAGGGGGGGGGCCGTTTTAATCCTGTAAATCTTTTGAATTCCGTAATCCTGTTCAAAGATTTGGTTAACTGCTTGTGCACAAAACTTCCCGAAGTTTTAACATGATCTCAAACTAAACAATTAGCTCCTTCAGTGACAACACGCGTCTTTAAAAAAAATCACCGGAAATAAAAAAATTTTTAAAATTTTGCGTTTCTCATCGTATTACAAATAAGGGCAATTATTTAGCAGCCTGAAAGCATCCCGTTTAATAGGAGGTTTTTTTGCCATCGATTTTAAATCCGCATGATAAGTTCTTTAAAGAGGTTTTTCAGGATACGGATAACGTCATAGATTTTATCCGAGGTGTGTTTCCTGAGCAGATAAGAGATAGACTCGATTTTGATACCCTTTATTCCGACGGTACATCCTACGTGGATGAAGAGCTGAGTGAAGTTTTTTCGGATATTGTGTATACCTGCATATACAATGGTAAAACAAATATAAAAATTACTCTTCTCTTTGAGCATAAGAGCTATTATGACAAATATCACAAAATGCAGATACTGAAGTATATGGTAAGGATATGGGAGTCCGCCCGAAAAAACAAAATTGAACCATGTCCGGTAATATCGGTTGTGGTATACCATGGAGAGGATGAGTGGCAGATCCGCCCTTTAAGCTCATGTTTTGATGATATTGACGAACATCTGAAATCCTATATACCCGATTTCGAGTATATATTGTCAGATTTTTCCAGGTATACCGATGAAGAGATAAAGAATTCGCTATTTAGCAGAGTATCACTTGAAACAGCAGTACTTCTTATGAAAAATATTAATGATGAAGATATTCTGCGAAAGAATCTGCAGGATTACCTTGCAATCAGCAGTCTCTATTTTCGCGATGAAAAAGGATTGATTTTTATGCGTAGTTTAATACATTATTTATACAGTGCGGGTGACCTGCCCGCAAAGGATGTAATCACTGCAATGGCGGCGATTACAAGCGAAGGAGGCGAAACTGCAATGTCAACGGCAACAAGGCTTATGGAGATGGGCGAACTTAAAGGCATCGAGAAAGGTATCGAAAAGATGCTTATGAAAGGACTTTCAGTAGAAGATATTATGGATATTACGGAATTATCTGCAGTGGAGATTGAACGTATACGGGATTTGTAATTCTTTCCCCCCCATCCGTCACTACGTGCCACCTTCCCCTTGGTGAGAAGGGGAAGGCGAAGAAAGGGAAAAGGCAATGGGCTTGCCCATTGTCTTCAACATTATCAGTCTCCCCCTTCTTCTTCCCCTTTCTCCCATTCATGGGGAAAGGTGCCCGTAGGGCGGATAGGGGCGGGGGAGATGTCGCTTCAGCGACTGAGGGGGGCGTTAAATATCTCTGATTCTGATTTTATTTGGAGTTATAACTGTGAATTTCTGATAGAGAGAGATGGAATATTTTTTTAATACGGTGATAAGGGCGATGATCATTTCATTCTTCTGACTCTGTTCATATCTCAGATATAGAATACCTGTGCTTTTTATTTTATGTGAAAAAACCCACTCACCAAAATCGCTGTCTTCGGTC
>PGXT01000267.1 GCA_002839285.1 Spirochaetae bacterium HGW-Spirochaetae-5
CTGCGAAACAAACAAAGTAGGAACGATAACTTTTTCAAACGTGAAATTACAAAAAATATCATCAAACGTAAGTCCTTTTGCAGGCATTTCTTTTGTTAATAACTCATTCAATGAATGTGGATTTTCACAACTAATTGATAATGAATTAGGTGCCAGAGTTAAGACAATTGGTTTTTCTTACAGTGACATTATTAGAAATCTCATTAATGTTTTCTTCAGCGGTGGTAGTTGTACCGAAGATATTCAAAGGCATTTAGGGCAACATCTGAAATCAATTCCTGGCAACAAAGTTCCAAGCGCCGACACGATCCTACCTGGTATAAAAGAACTTGCTACCAAGAACACAGTATTAACATCCAAGCAAGAGAAAATGTATGAGTTCAATATAAACAAAAAACTCAATACATTAATTATCAAATTGTTACTACATGTAAATGAATTAAAAAAAAGACATTGAATATGATTTTGATTACGATAATCAGATCATTGCCACCGAAAAGTATGATGCCAAACGCACTTACAAGCAGTGTAATGGGTATTGTCCGGGAGTTGCCACTATCCAAGACAAAATCGTTTATATCGAAAATCGAGATGGTAACGCCAATGTAAAACTTGAACAAGCATCTACACTTACCCGAGCTTCTGATCTTTTGAAAGAGAGCGGTATAAAAATAAATCGTTCAAGAATGGATGCCGGTTCTTATGCAAAAGAGATTATCGAAGTAGTTTCATCAAACAGTATGTTGTTCTATATCAGAGCAAACAAGAGTGCAGAGCTTATCAGACAGATATCAATGATCGAAAACTGGGAAACAGTTGAGATTAATTACAAAAATTACGAAGTAGCCTCCATACCATTTACTCAATTTTTTGAAGATAAAAATTATTGCTTGGTTATTATGCGAGAAAAAAGTAATGATAATCAAATAGATATGTTTACAGGAGATGCTTTTACGTATCGTTCTATTTTGACAAATGACTGGCAAAGCACAGAAAAAGAGACTATTGAATATTATAACCAAAGAGGAAGTAGTGAAAAACTTTTTGATGTAATGAATAATGACTTTGGCTGGAAACACCTTCCATGCTCGTTCATGAACGAGAATACGTCATTTTTAATCATCATGGCAATTGCCAAAAACTTTTATAATTACTTCGTGGAAAAAGTATCTGATGTTTTTGAGCATATCATGCCTGCCACCCGACTTAAACGATTCGTGTTCAGGTTTATATCCGTTGCCGGGAAATGGATTTATTCAGGTAGGCAATGGGTACTCAAACTCTACACCAGCAAGCCCTACGAGGCTTTGTTAATCTAAAAAACATCAAATCATTACCTTTTTTGAGATTCAATGGGATAAATATGTCCATGAAAATGACAATAAATATATGTATATAATTGATATTAAATATGTTGCAAAATTATCAACACTTTACTTCGATAAATAATTAGTCAACAGATCATACATATTTCACCATGCAATTTGGCAATGGAATAGTTTACTGAAAAATCGGCGGATTAAACCAGGTTTCTTGAATCAGTTACCAGAAATTACTCGAAAATCATTAAAATTCTCACCAAAAATTCTCAACTTTACATCAAACGAAATCCTTGCGGATTTAAGGTAATTATCATCAGTTCATGTATCTGTCTTATCGAAAAATAAATAATTTCCCGATCCGGCATTTTTTTCAAGCCGGGTAATTATTCTATTAGCTTTTATTGCATCATCAAAAGGGCCCCTAAAATAGGCCGGTTTTCCATCCATGCCACACTCAATTTCTAATAAATCAACATCATCATTATCTTCTTCAAGCAGGAACTTTGTTACTAAAGTAAAATCTTTGTGAGGCTCAAATCCAAAATCTTCGGCGAATGCGATGGAGGCATAAACAATATTATGAACCAAGATGTAATCAACTTTATTCGTATCATTTGTATCAATCCATTGATCCATTTTTTTCCGGTATTCATTTTCAGGGGTGTTGAATATGTAAAATGTATCTTTTACACCCAAACAAGCTAAATCAATTAAATATAAGGCCGCTGTGATGTTCTCATTGGTATGCTTACGGGCAACAGAAATCTGAACAATTTTTGTATCTTTCCAATTGGCATTGATTAAACATTCATACATAGGTAATGCCCTTGCTTTTTTTCTGATATAATTTTCAGGACTAAGCATCTGGTTGCTTTTTCCGCTTTTTTTGTGGCCATAAGATTGTATATTTCAAATTGTAAAAATAAATGGATAAATTTAATTTTTTACACAAACCATCCCACTTTTATTTTACAAAATTTCTGTTCAAATTTCATTTTCAATATATGCTTATTATTTAAACAATTGAATTATAGGAAGATATGATTTCAGGCGTTTTTTTTTGTTAGATATAAAAATCCTTCATATTTTTTCATTTCGCAACAGAATTTGCAGCATCAAAAAAAATGTTACTTTTGCAATCCTGTTTTACCAAACACATCATGCCCGGATGGCGGAATTGGTAGACGCGCTGGTCTCAAAAACCAGTGAGGTTACACTCGTGCCGGTTCGATCCCGGCTCCGGGTACTATTCTTAAAAAAGCCCCGATAATCCTGGATTATCGGGGCTTTTTTCTTGTGCGCCGAGCATGACGAGTATATTTGACGGTTCAAGTCCGTTATGGGGGCTATCAGTTGCCAACCATTAGCTAAAGGCAAGGGTGTCCATGGCGAGGTGGAATCTGAAGGAAGCCGGCGGCAAATTTCTGGTCGGAGGGACACGAACATCATCAGGCACAAGTTGTAGGTCGAGTTTGCATGACAAAACAAAATCCAATAAACTGAGCAGATACAACAGTGTAAATGAGCAACGAGCTGATAAAAAAGGAAAAGATAATCAGAGGTTTCACAATTTATTGAAGGGCTGAATCTTAATCAAGTGAAAGTAAATGAATGTTACCCAATGAAAGGAAGGAAGTAGAAAATATCACACGATAGCTCACAAGGTAAGGATAGGTCGGAAACCGAAAGTAAACTTTGGAGTGCAGACTTACATGGGGATAACTGAAAACAACCTCACAACCATTGAACAAACGGATAATGGATTGTTAGAAATGATTCTATCTCCAACAAATTTGAACAGAGCTTACAAACAAGTAAAGTCAAACAAAGGAAGCGGAGGCGTTGATGGATTGGGGGTAGATGAACTACTTGACTATCTATTAAACCACAAAGATGAATTACTACAATCCATAATCAGGGGAAAATACAAAACTAACCCAGTTAGGCGAGTAGAAGTACCCAAAGAAGGAGGGAAGAAGCGACAGTTAGGAATTGTCAATAAATAATATACTCATATTTAAAGTAAATTAGTTACCTTTGTTAAAAAAAACAATGGACACTAATGATATCATTAAAGCTCGAAT
>PGXT01000088.1:0-4037 GCA_002839285.1 Spirochaetae bacterium HGW-Spirochaetae-5
GCATCTTCTGAAACGAACTATTTGTTTCAGTAATCAATCCGGTCATATCGGTCTTAACAAAAGCATCCAGCATTGATTCATGAAGCCTCCGGTATTTTTTTTCACTTTCACCGAGCGCTTTTTCTGTGCGGTCTACAGCACCTCCAATCTGATTGGAAATTATAAATACGATGAGTCCGATTACAGTTGTTGCGAAAATCGCATATAGTGAGGTAGCTATAGCGAGATTATCCATATGCCAGTGCGGAAGGAGAACACTGTTAATCCAGCCTTCAATAAGGGAAACAGCTACAACCGCCGGGAGAAAACTGCGTAGTAATCTCGAACGTACAGAATTGCCAGTAAACATCCTTACAAGTCTTGAATTATTATCGATGAGTATAATCAGAATTATTCCGGACAGAGTTATACATATTGCAGTAGGCAAAGCCACGGGAATTACAGAACTCCGATACAGCAGTGGTGAGTTATACCAGTAACCGAGTAATATAACTGAACCACTTATTATAATAATAATTGCAGCTGCAAGAGATGCTTCCACAAGATGACTTATCCTGCTCAATAGTGCCAGTGTCGAAGAAGTAAGCAGAATAAAAGAGACTGCAGTTACCGGCGACATCCTTCCAAACTTAAGGCTGCTGTAAAATTGAAAGCAGAAATAATAGAAGCAATGTTAACAATGCAAATGAAACTATTCTTAAATTATGCTCATTCCTTTTAAACAGTAGAATAAAGAAGACCGGGGAGTTGATTAAAAAAACAAGAGATGTTGCCGGAGCCATGGGTATAAAATCAGCACCATAACTGGCCAAGATTATATTCCCTGTATATAATCCTATCAAGGATAAGCCCGAGATTATTATAATCAAAACAATCATAATTACAGCTGAAAATTTTCTCATCAGGAAATATTTCCTATGCTCATACGTACTATGTATGATTTTTATATTTAAACTCATTCTAACGATACTAGAATATAATGAATAGTCTGGAGTAAATCAACTAAGAATCACTTTATATTACCATTAAACATACAGGAATTATTACTAAGTACTAAATTACATCTTATCATTCAAAAAAGACAAAAAATTGACTTATAAGTTAATAGTCGTTATTATATAGTACAATTAGAATAATATAAATACCGGAACTATATGAAAAAGCTTATCCTGACTCTATTATTAACAATGTTCATTTTTACCCCCTGTTATTACCTTGAAGCTGATATACCCATCTCAATTTTAAAAATTGGAGTGTATAATAATCCCCCTAAAATTTCGGTATCAGAAAGTGGAACTGCTTCCGGTTACCATGTTGATATACTTGAAGCCATTCTAAAAGATACACCATACAAAATTGAATATTATCCCGGTACATGGGAGGAAGGTCTAACCAGACTTAAAAACGGCGGGATTGACATAATGCCCGATGTTGCATGGTCAGAAAAACGTGCTGCTGTTTATGATTTCAATAATGAATATGTTCTTTTAAACTGGGCAAGTGTCTATTCTTCTAAAACTGCTATAATAAACATTATCACGGATCTTAACACTAAAAAAGTTGCAGTTATGCGGAACAGCATCCATACTGAAGGGAAATACGGAATTATCAATCAGGTTGCAAGCTTTGGAATCAGTTGTGAATTTATCTACGTTGATACATATGAAGAAGCGTTTGAGCTGATTGATAACGGAACAGCCGATGCTGCTGTTGTAAACAGACTTTACGGATTGATGAACGAAGAGAGCAGCAGCGTTAAGAGAACTTCAATTGTTTTTAATCCCTCACAGATCAGGTATGCTTTCACTAAAAACAAACCGGGCAATTCAAATCTAATTAAACTGATCGATTCAAGATAATATTATTTTTCTAACAATTCTGCTCTCGCTTATAATGTCCATATATGTACTTACCGGCAGATCGGGAAAAAATGAGAGTATTCTTCTGAGAAAATTTTTCCGTGAAAATGTGTCAATGGAAAGCATCCGGGAAAATATAACGGATAATTCATTAACAGCGCTTGCACTGTTTTCAATACCCCTATTCCTTTCTATTCTTTACCATGGTTTTCAGATCGGCCGGGATAATACCTTATGGCTTTATCTATGCGTTGTAATTATTTCTGCATCTGCTGCAGCACTCAGGAAACATTTATCTGTGATGTTAAAACTGGGTGTACTCATTATTTGTCTTTTTTTAATGGGGAGCCTGGTACTGAAATCATGGGGCAGAATTGGAACGGGGTTTACATTTTTTCTTACTGCAGGAATAATCATAACTCTGATTTACGGAAAACGATCGGGAATTGCGGTTATAACAACGGGTTTAATAATTACAGTAATATTCGGAATCCTTATACAGTACAAAATCATTCTGTATAATTTCGATATGATAACATATTCATTATCTCCCTCGTCATGGATATTTGCAGTCATGGCGGTTTTCATGATGTTTTTTACAATAATTAGCGGAATTGAAAAATTTTATGCAAATCTTGTATCTGCCGTAGATAACCTTGAACAGAAAGTCCGGGAGAGAACAATTGAACTGGATGGTGTTAATAAAAATCTGCAGAAAGAGATAGATATCCGTAAAAAAATTGAAGATGAACTGCTCGCAGCGAAGCTTGAGGCCGAGCACGCCAGCTCAGCTAAAGGGACATTCCTTGCAAGCATGTCCCACGAGATCCGGACTCCGCTGAATGCAATTCTCGGCTACTCTCAGATACTGCTGCGGCAGAAGACTCTTGCACCTGAATCCAGACGGGAAATTGAAATCATAAACAGCAGCGGCGAACATCTTCTGGATCTTATAAATGAAATTCTCGATATGTCAAAAATTGAAGCCGGTAAGATTGAAATTATAAATGAAACTTTTAATCTGAATATGGTGATGAAACAGATAGAAAATCTCTTTTCAGCTAAAACTGAAAAAAAAGGAATAGATTTTATTGTTGAAACAGATGATGATATTCCGGATTATATTATTACAGATAAATCAAAACTTAAACAGATTCTAATCAACCTTACTGGTAATGCTGTTAAATTTACAGATAAAGGCTCTGTCAAAGTAAAAGTATCTATATCATCAGACAACCCTGAAATTCTGATATTTACAGTGACCGATACCGGCAAAGGGATAGAAAAAGAACATTTAGAGAGTATATTTGCCCCATTTGAGCAGACTATTGAAGGCAGAGACCGCGGCGGTACAGGTCTTGGTCTTTCTATAAGCCGTAAATATGCAAATCTCATGGGGGGAGACATCTCTCTTATAAGCAAACCCGGCATTGGGAGCAGCTTTACACTTTCCACTCCGTTCAAAAAAAGTGATGTTGAAATAATTGATGAAATAGATTCAGACAGAAAAGATATCGGAATTCAGAGCAGAATAACTCCCCGTATTCTGATAGTTGATGACAGAGAAGTAAATCGGGATATACTGGTACGTATGCTTGAACCGCTCGGTTTTGAAGTTAATGAGGCATCGGGAGGAATAGAGGCGCTTACGATAATTAAATCATGGAAACCGGACCTGGTTCTGCTGGATCTTATAATGCCCGATCTTGATGGAAGAGAAGTCATAAAAGTTATTAAAGCTGATCCTCTTCTTAAGAATTTAAAGATTATTGTAATTACCGCCAGTGTTCTTGATATAGCCAGAGAGGAGATTCTAAACCTTGGAGCGGACGCGTTTATACGAAAACCTTTCCGGGGAACGGTTGTACTCAATGAAATACGGGACACCTTCGGACTTGAATATATTTATGACGAAACTTCACAGAATAAAATACAGACTCCATTATTTGTTACCGGACCTGAACTGAAAAAAATGCTGCAGCTGATTCCATCGGAAGTCAGGGAATATCTGAAAAATTCACTGATAACAGGCGATTTAGAAGAGGTAAACAATTCTATCAAAGAGATCTCCGGAATTGACCCGAAACTTGCAAAGCAGATCGGCTTCATTATTGATGACTTCGAATTTAATTCAATGATAGAAATACTTAACAGTATTTAAAGTAACCAGAAGGTAAG
>PGXT01000088.1:4136-37511 GCA_002839285.1 Spirochaetae bacterium HGW-Spirochaetae-5
TATAAAATGAAACAGGAGATTTAAAATGACACCGGATAATTCATTAAAAAAATTTTCAATTCTGATTGCCGACGATAACCAGAACAATTTAAAAATTTTAAGCGCCATGCTTGAAGAACTAGGTTATAGAGTGAGAGTTGCCAAGTCGGGCGAGCAGACTCTTCAAAGCGTTGAAACCCTTAAACCTGATATTATTCTCCTCGATATTCACATGCCGGGAATGGACGGCTATGAAGTATGTAAAAAACTCAAGTCAACAGAGAAATACAGGGATATACCTGTAATATTTATCAGCGCGCTTTCAGAAGTATTCAACAAGATTCAGGCGTTCAAAGCGGGGGGAGTTGATTATATAACCAAACCCTTTGAACTTGCCGAGGTTCAACTGAGAGTGGAGACTCATATAAAACTCAAAGAGAACACATTGATGCTTCAGCAGGCGTTATCCGACCTGCGGAACAGAGAAGATCTCCTCATCCAGACCGAAAAAATGGCAGCACTGGGAATACTGACATCCGGTGTAGCACACGAAATCAACAATCCGATTAATTTTATTTCAAACAGTTTTGCGGCTATTGAAGAGAGAATAAAATCAGTTATTGAGAATAAAACACTCCCCGATGAAGAGATGAACGATGATTTTAAAATGCTATTTTCAAATGTATCCACGGGAATTAACCAGATTACAAAAATAGTTCACAGTCTCAGATTATATTCACAAGACAAAAATGATAATTTAGAAGATACTCCGGTTAACAATCTTAATAGTATTATCGATTCAATATTGACAATTATGCATCATAAGTTTAATGAGAAAATAACTGTTGAAAACAGAATTTCTCCTGATACTATGATTAAATGTCATGCCGGGCAAATGAGTCAGGTTTTTATCAATATAATATCCAATTCAATACATGCAATTGAAGATGCCGTTGAATCCGGAATAATAAAAGAAAACCAGGGAAGGATAACTATTCTGACTGAAATAAAAAACGGCTATATAAATATTACAACCACTGATAATGGGATTGGTATGGAGAAACCGGTTATAAGCAGAATATTTGATCCTTTTTTTACGACAAAAAAAGTCGGCCGCGGTACGGGACTCGGCCTGTCGATCTGCCAGAGTATAATTAAAGATCATAACGGGATTATAAAAGCTGAAAGTAATAAAAATACCGGGACATCTGTAATTATAAGTTTACCTGAAAGCGGAGTTAAATAATGGAAGATAAAGCCGTTATTCTTTACATTGACGATGAATTTCTTAATCTTACAGCATTTGAAATTCTTTTTAAAAAGAAATATACAATTTTTTCGACTAATACCCCTCAGGAAGCCCTGGAGATAATTAAAACAAATAAAGTCGATGTTGTTATAGCCGACCAGAAAATGCCGGTTATGACAGGAGTTGAACTTTTAAAAAAAATAATTGAACTGGATAACTCGATTTTGAGAATAATTCATTCCGGTTATATTGATGATCCCGAAATAAAAAAAGCAACGGATGACGGCACTGCACACTTTATTTTAGATAAACCACTTAATAGAAATATAATGATATTAGTCATTAGCCTTCGACATTTTGTATTCGCCAATTTTTGACTAATCAAAAATTTTTTATCTCAAAAATTCTGGAGCTATACATACTCTATCATATATCAAACTCCAGAATAAACCTTGTACCGTCTCCATGCTCAATCCTTATTGTTCCACCGATCTGTTCAGTAAGTATACTTATAAGCTGCATTCCGAAACCGGTTGAATTTTTGAAATCAATTGATTCCGGCATACCCGCGCCATTGTCTGCTATTACAAAACAGACCGCTCCGACGGCAACCTTTGCTGAAACAGATATTATTCCGCTCTCGATACCATTAAAAGCATACTTCATTATATTGGTTAAAAGCTCGTTGATGATTATCCCCAATGGCTGCATTTTTTTTACATTCAATTCAAACGGTTCAATATTTTTTTCAACTTTAACATATACACTATTGGGGAAATTAACTATAATTTCATCAATCAGGAGTGATAAATATTCATTGACCGGCATGGAATCAAAACTTTCAGACTGGTAAAGTTTATCATAAAGGATCATCATACTCTGGACCCTGCCGGCTGCATCATTAAGAGCAGATACAACCGAATGATCTTTCAGCATATCTGCCTGTATTGAGAGCAGACTTATAATTGTATTAAGATTATTTTTTATACGGTGGTGAACCTCTTTAAGAAGAAGTTCTTTTTCAGCAAGCAGCTGCTTAATTCTATCTTCAGAATTTTTACGGCGTGTTATATCTTCTTTTACTGCAATAAAGTTTGTTATATTACCCTTTTCGTCAATAATCGGAGAGATAATTGCAGCTTCCCAATACAGCTCTCCATTTTTCTTTTTATTATGAAAAGTCCCTCTCCATACATTACCCGCAGTTATTGTAGCCCATAACGTTTTATATATTATATCAGGAGTTTCACCTGATTTTAAAATACGGGGATTCTGACCTATTGCTTCTTCAGTAGTATAACCGGTAAGTGTTGAGAACATAGGATTTACATATTCAATGGTACCGTCCAATCCGGTTATAATTATATTCGCGGGGCTCTGATCCACAGCAACTGAAAACTTGCGTAGTTTATCTTCAGCCAGTTTCCGTTCTGTAATGTCAGTCGATATCCCGATAACTCCGATGATTTCTCCATCTTCACCTACAAATGGTATTTTACTGGTATTAACCCATCTTACTCCCTCCGCTGTCCTCCAATGTTCTTCAATATTCAATTTAGCAACGCCGGAATTTATAACATCTAAATCATCCTGAAAGTATTTATCCGCTTCAGTTTTTGGATATAGATCATAAAGACTTTTCCCTTCAAGATCCCGTTTCTCCATATTATATGCACGAGCAACATACTTGTTAACACGAATAAAATTATTATTTTTGTCTTTATAGAAAACCAGTGCAGGCAGATGATCAAGAATAGATTCAAATTCCAGACTCAGTTTCTTATATTTCTGCTTATTTTTAAGCAGCTCTTCGTTTTCAATATTTTTTCTATTGGACTCAAAATGTTTTAAAGCCATTTTTATTGAAGCGTCTATAACGGTAATTCCGCTGTTTTTCAGTACATAACCGTAGGATTTTGCCCCCTCTGTTTTTTCAATCAACTCAGGATCCGCGTGATTTGTAAGAAATATAATCGGGAAAGGGCGTTCATTTAATATAATTAACGCGGCATCAAGTCCGTTCATTCCATTGCCGAGAAAAATATCCATGAGTATAAGGTCTATGTTTGAGTTTTCTTTAATATCATTAATTGCCAGTTCTGCAGAACCTGCTGTAATTACATTATAACCATACTCTTCTAGGGATTTCTTCAATGCTATTGCTATAAGAGCTTCATCTTCAACAATAAGTATTGTTTTTTGATTATCTTTGTTCAAAACTAAATTACTCCCCTTACGCGAAGATACTCACCCATTTTTTTATCAGTTTCAAGTATATGTTCAAAAAGCCATTTTTTTAAAAACTCAAATATCTGATCATCAAGATCACTTTTCCCGGCGGAGTATTTGTCAAGAAATAACTCAACCTGCTCGGTCAGTTTCTGATGCTCCAGTTTATGTTCCTTAAATAGTTGATAATTATGCTTTTCCATCATCCGCTCTTCAGCTGTAAAATGATATTTAGTATAACTGACAAGTTCAAAAAGAAGATTTTTTATATAAACATGATTTTCGCCATTATGCATCGATTCTTTCAATTCAGATATTATGCGAATAAGTTCTTTGTGATGTTCATCAAATTGTTTTACACCAATTGTCAACCTGCTTTCCCACTCCATGAATTTGTCGCTCCTGTATTATCAATTCATACTGCATTACAATCCTGAAAATATTAACAAATTAGAATAGGATCAAGCTCTGTGTGATTTTTTATTCTGCTTCTCTTTATACATTTCTCCGTCGGCTATTGTTATAAATTCATCGGCTGATAATTTACTTCCCAGGGGATATAAAGCAAATCCGATACTCACCTCTAATGGATAAGGATGATCACCTGCATCATTTGCTTTCTTTAAACAATTTTTAATCCTTTCACGGATCATTCCCGTCTTCTCTAAATCACATCCAGGCAATACAGCAAGAAATTCGTCACCACCAAGCCTGCAAAAAGTATCAGACCCGCGGAAAACAGAAAAAAGAATTCTGCTTACATCTGTAAGAAGACGGTCCCCTTCATTGTGACCATATGTGTCATTAACACTTTTGAGTCCATCAACATCCATGAAACATATAGTTAAAGGCTTTTTTTCCCTTACGGATGATATTATACTTTTCTCAATAATAGATATACCGGCTCTGCGGTTCATGACGCCTGTGAGAACATCGGTCATTGCCATTTCTTTAAGTTTAAACTCCATCTCCTTCCTATAGGTAATATCAGTAAAATATATCGATATCCCGTCTGAATAAGGATAAAAATGAAGCATAAACCATTTTTTAGTGTTGCTCTCGTAATGTTCCAGTTGAGAGTAAATCTGCTTTTTCATAGCCTGATCAAAATGTTCGTAAACAGAAGCAAAATATTTTCTCTTAAATACAGACTCAACATGTTTACCGATTATTTTTTCAGATTTAAGTCCCCAGATCTCCTCAGCCTGGGAATTAACATATGTAAGGATTCCATTACCGTCGATAGCGAAGAATCCGTCATTGATACTTTCAAGTATACTGCTCAATTTATTTTTCGAATCTGACAATTCCATTTGAATAATTTTAACATCAGTTACATCCAGAATCATAACTATCAGGCCGGTTAATTTTTCATTAATATCTCTAACGGGAGCAATATTCAAAGATATATACTGTTTGTAGTTACCCTCCCTTTCGATGACACTGTCAATATTATATAAAGGTCTACCGCTTTCTATAGCCAATGTTAAGGGCCAGCCTATGGTATTACCGGTCAGAAAAGATACTGCGGGTGTTCCTTCAATTTTCTCCCATCTCCCTTTATTATCATTTTTTGAAAGATATAGAATAGATTCAGCAATATGATTAGCGAGGATGATACTCCCTTCAACGGTTACATATATAACGCCCATGGGTGCATTCGCAATTATATTATTAAACAGCTCTTCATTGCGCTTAATAAAAGTAATATCAGAGCTTGCAATCGAAATAAGATCAACTTTATTTTCATCGTCAACTATCGGGTAAATATTATTCAGCAAAATAAGGCCATTTCTTTCATCGGTAAAGCTGACCGGCATATTTGTTTCTACAACAAGATTAATATACTCAAGTCTTTTACTCCGAACATCTTCCGGAAACAAACTGAATATATTAACTGCCTCCATACGCTTTTCGGAAAGATTGAACCTGTTTATAGCTTCAGTATTTGCATCCACAAGCAAACCGTCCGGTTTAATAATGAAAACAGCTTCGGTTATCGAATTTAATATTGATCGCAGTGTATTTTCAGAATGAATTGATTTTTTTCTGTTGCGCCGTTCCCTGATCATTATTACAAAGAGAAGAGACAGCACTACACTGAAAAAACTCAGCGTTAGAATAATAAAAGCCTGCCTGTGCATTTCATAATACTCGTAAATCCCCGGTTCACGATTTATAATTATACTCTCTTCAGGCAAATCTTTAATATCTATACTAAACTTTTTTAATTCGGTAAAATCAAACATATATCTGTTTGGACTTTCTAAAATTACAGGAATAGAATCCGCAAATACTCCAGATAAAATTTTCAAAGCTGATTCAGCAGCAGTTTTACCCTGATAAAAACCGCTGATAAGTTTGCCGCCTGTTATTCCGTAGCCGAGATGAAAATCCCATAGACCATATATAGGAACATGCGTGATATTCCGGAGTCTTAAAATAATTTCATTATAATCGTAGTAATTCTTACTTGTATCTTTTGTAAATACTGTAAAAAGCACGGCAGTATTCTCATCAGCTTCACCGGCACTTTTAAAAATGCCGGTCATATCCCCCTTCAGGAATATGAAATCAATATTTTTATAATGAAGACCGGCTATTTCATTAATTCTGTTTTCAAATCTAATACCAACCTCAGTTGCGTCGTTTATAATCAGAATTCTGTTTATCGCCGGCTGCAGATTTAAAATAATATCTATAGTGCTTTTTATATCGGTCTGCTCATTAACACCTGTAATATTCTTCATCCCCCGAATATCACCAGGTATGAAATTATTTATGCCGCAAAAAACCACAGGAACATCATGGAAAAGTTCATTCCTATATTTTTTCAAAAAATTCAAAGCATCATTGTCAGTACAGATAATTACATCAAAAGGATCTGAACTGTATTTGATCTTATATATTTCAGATAGATATTCAAGATACCTGTCTGAAGATGCCCGCTTTACATCCATATATTCAATTGATGTATGAATTGCAGGCTCTTCCGGAAACAGAGGAGAAACTATTTATTTCAAGCAGCAGAATGAAACTCAGGAGTATAAATAATATTTTTTTGAACATTTGATGCCTCATAGCTAACGATTGATTGTAAAATTCATGTTTCTGATTTTATTTAAATTGAAAAACTGCAATTAAAAAAATTATTATTCGTAGATTTTTATTTCAAAATCACTAATCACTCTTACAATAGATATTTTCAAACCATTAACCACTAAATGCAGGATAAATGTTCCGGGAACCGGTTAGATAAAAAGTATCAAACCAGCTTTAACAGAAGCTGAATGATTGTATCCCGGTCGTATGGTTTTTTAATATAACCATTTATACCAAGTTTTATCAGCTCATCAACTTTCTCTTTATCGCTGTGAGAAGTCACCATAACAATCTTTGTATTTTCAAGCTGATGTCTGATTTTTTTCAGAACTTCAATACCGTTCATTACAGGCATCTCAACATCTATAAATAGAAAATCAGGGGGGAATCTGGTATTTTCAAGCTTTAATACCGCAGTACCCCCATTATCCATTTCATCAGTTACATTAAACTCTACAGACAAAAGTATCTGTTTTAATACCTGTCTTGAGAAGAGAGAATCGTCTACAACAACAGCAGTATAGCTTACTCCATCCTTCCTTTTTCCAAGAGCCCTTTTTTTATAAATGTTTTCATGTTCTGCCGGCATTTTATTATCCCTTTTATATCAGAATTATAATCTAAGTATATGTAATCTAACAAAAATAACCAAATAACGATTCTTTTTTTAAATTGTTTATTTATCCGGAACAAAATTATTATGAAGATATTCAATAAGCTGGTATTTATTGTTTATTCCAAGTTTAGAGTATATACCGGAAAGACGTTTTTTAACAGTTATCTCGGCAACCTCCAGCCGTCCGGCAATCTGCTTGTTTGTCATACCCGATTCAATGTATTTTAAAATTCCCCTGTCCATAATATCGAATTCAATATCACCGCGTTTGATGGATTGATTATAAACATTTGTTTCCAGCAGCAGCTCGCTCAGATCATCCATTTCGCGCACAATACTCTCGATATGATTCTGAAGCCTAACCTGCTTTTTCTCCAGTTTTTTTTCAAATGATATATCGGTGATAAAATATATCATTTTATAATTTTCATTTATCGGTTTTTCAAAATTTAAAATTAAAACTTTTGCCGGAAAAGAATCTAAATCCTTTTTCTTAAGATCAATCTCAACGGGAATATAATTACCGTTCCCCGTATTTTCATTTAATAACAAAATATCAGATGATGATTGTATCTGCAGAAATTTAATATCTTTTCCCTCCAGTTCTGCTGAGGCAAACCCGCTCATTGATTCAAATGTTTTATTAGCAAGAGTAATAACGCCCTTTGAATCCGTAAGTAAAACACCGGTAGGTACTGTTTGAAGAATATTATCAAGTATTTCTCTGGTGGATATGAGAGTTTCACTCTGGGCAATTATTTCAGATATATCCCGACCTGATAATACAGCCAGGTCCATACTACCATCTTTATAAGATACCGGCGAAACACTTACATTGAACTTTCTGATGTCCCCTTCTGAATTCATGATTGAAGCAATCTTTAAATAACGTTCGCCTGATTTAAAAAATTTTTTTAGAAGACCTGATCTGCCGCTGAACTCTTCATTTATAAAACTCCTGAATTGAGACGCTGAGCTGATATCTCCGAAAATAGTTATAAACGGTTCATTATAATATATAATTTCAGATTTATTATTAACAACAATTACCCATGCTGTCATAGAATTTAAAACAGTATTATAAAAATCTTTCAATTCTTTTAACTCATTTTGATTTCTTTTCATCTCACGATCACCAGCGATTCTCTGATCAGTAAGCATTATGGCATATTTTATTTCGGTCTCTCTGAACGGCTTTATGATATATCCATAAGGGTTTTCCCGTAACGCCTTATCCACTAATTCAGGCTGGATATTTGATGTAATAAAGATTACAGGGATATCAGAGATTGTCCTTAAATTACCCGCAGCAGTTATTCCATCTATATCATCATCAAGTTGTATATCCATAAGTACTAAATCCGGTTTATAAGTCTTTACAGCATCAACAACTCCCCTCCCTTTTGAAATCAACGCAACAGGCTCAAATCCTATCCGCCGTACGGCTTGAGAAAGATTTTTTGCAATAATTGCGTCATCTTCCACTATTAGAATTTTTTTTATATTTATATCCATATCTCCTTTACCATGATGAAATTTTTATTACTGCTTATTTCAAAAATTTTCATTTTCCATTACTTTTCACCAATATACCATAGTATACCAAGATATACCAATAGTTTTATTTTTTTTGTCGTAAAAAAACAGCAAAAAAAGGTATTGTCCATTATAAAGTGAAACGGCTTATTTCAGGAGAAAAAAATTGAAAAAGAAATATTTATATATAACAGCAATTTTATTAATAAAAATGCTGATACCGGCTTTTCCCGAAGGCCATGATGATCTTCAGATAAAAAAACTGACAGTTGACAGAATGATATATTTTCCCGTTACACAGGATAACATCAACTACATATTTATGCAGGCGATTGAGAATGATACAGCAATTATTATTGGTGATTTTTCAGGATTAGAAAAAAAGATAATTATGATTATTGATAAAAACAGCGACAACACCATCGACTCAGTTTTTGAATATTACCCTCTTACAAAGGATCTCCGTAAAAAAAATAATTCTTCGTCAAAATTTTTTAATAAGGATATAGCAAAACTTAAAAAAGATATAATTGAAGGGACTATTTACAAGGGTAACTATACGGACGGTATGAAATCCATCAAAACTCTTGAGAGTATTTTAAATAATTCCGATACACGCTCCTTATATGCAGATGTATATGGTTTTAATATTAAGTATTATGAAATTGATGAATTGAAAAAACACTCAGCATTATTTACTTACGGTAAAGCATCTGCTGGATACTACCTTCAGTTTAAAACAGTTTATTACAGAAAAGATCATCGCACAGAAGAGAGACCTGTTCTAAACTACTCGGTTTACTGCAGAGACAGCAATGATCCGATAGTCAAAGAGACTGTCGAAAATCTTTTTAAAATCAGACAGCCCGGTGTAAATTCACAAAAGAGGTATAAATAATCATACCGGAATTCCGATTGGGTTACCAGCCTGACTTAAACCGACCAGGTAGTCAATGAACAGGATTAAAATGAATAAAATTATAAAAATTGAAAATAAAAATTTCATTAAATTAAGCCATGAAGAGACTCGAAAACTTCTGCCTGTAATTATAGAGAACAACATCCCTCTTATGCGGAAAAAAAAGGATGAGACTTTTGTCTATTTACCTTCATCAGATCTTGATCAATACCTGAAAAAACAGGAAATGGATTTATACATAGAAAATGAAACTTACACACGATACAAGGATATAAATTTAGATTTCTCCTTCGATTCACCAGCTGAAAAGTATCCGGACGATATCGGAATAAAATCACCCCGAACTGCGGTGATAAACAAAACTGATTCAGTATTTAAGACTGAACTTGCCATTGCAAACGAAATGGACATGATTGAGAGAGTTCAGACAGTTATAAACAGCAACTACCGGTTAAGACAACTGATAGATCAGCAAAGCTGGTACAATGAAAGTGTAGCCTCTGAAATTGCGAATAATTTTTCACGAATATTGTGTATAAGCAGAGCAACACTTGACGATAACATCAATCGAAAAGTTTCAGAGGATCAGATTATTAAGCTGATAAGCGAGACAGAATTTGCAGTGGATAATCTCATTTCTCTTTTATCAAACGGGAAATCGACCTATGCAGACCTCGGGAGACTCGGGTTTATTCAGACAGGATCAAATACTCTTAATCATATGAATCGAATGCTGATCCGGTTAGTGACCTTCATGTCGTATTTCAATGAATATTTCACAACTCACTCCAATGACGTAAAAAGAATAAGAACCCGTTTTAAAGAGAGTTTCCACCCGCATTATTTAAAACTATTTCCGGACCCTCAGAATATTAATCTTGAAATTGTTTTTAAAGGGGGAATGGCGCCAGTCGCCGACAAAAAGATATTTCTTGAATATGCTCTTGGGGGATTTTTTCACGACATTGGTAAAATTCCGGATATTGAATACCACGACAGCGACGAGGGATTTGTCCCGGTAAAAGCCAGAAGACATGTTTTTGACAGTTACAATATGCTTCTGCAGTCGGGAAGATTTCCCCTTGGTACTGTGGCCATGGGACTGCTTCACCACGATTACTACCATGCGTCTTATGGATACAGGCAACGTGACACTTTAGTAAAAAAATTTGATAAACGGAAAATGGACCGCAGTGATTCTCTAAGGACCAGATACTGCATGTCTCACAATATTATGGATGTAGCTTACGGTATCAGTCTTTCATATTTCCCGTCAAAAATTCTGGAGATACTCGATATTTACGATGCGATGACAGACCCGGATAAAAATTATAGAAAGTCGAGCCTGTCACCTGATGAGGCTCTTGAAGAGATTAAAAAATCATATATCGAAAAAGGAGCACCGGGGATTGACCCGATCTTATATAATATTTTTATAGATTTTCTAAAAGACAGCAAAATCATTATTGATAGCAGTTTTGCTGATGCATTAAAGATTTAAAAAATTATGGACAGAATCACCGACTGATTAGTCAGTGATTCCATAGATAAATAAAGGATATGAATATGAAAAAATGGTTACTTTTATCAGTTATAATGCTTTTTATAAGCTCTTCGGTAATGGCTGAAGTTATAATGCTTCATGACGGGAATATTTATCTCGGCAAGATTACAAATACAGATTCAAAAGGGATTATTCTTGAGACTTTTGGTCAGACGTTGACCATCTCGCAGAGTGATATTTTAAAAAATGACAAGAACTTTGACAGCTTCAAAGATATGACTGTTGACATTACACTTCGTGACGGATCTCTTATAAAGGGTAAAATACAGAACTATGATGAAGAGGTTGGGATCTTTGTTAGTATAGATTTTGGCACTATTACTTTACCGGTTGAATCAATTGAGGAAATTTCTGATCCTGTTAAGAAAAAGTATTATATAGGATCTCCTGTAAGTATTGGTATATCCGGCGGATATTATATCCCGGTATTCGGGTTAGCCCCTGATTTCGAAAGTAGCTACAATTTTTCTTTATTTGCAGAATTTAATTCTTCCTTCCTGCGCGGGCTTGCATTTGGAGGTGAACTCCAGACAATTATGATCGACTATAAAGCTGACGATAGCAATTTTTCGATTTATTTGATACAGCCCTATCTTATTTATAAGTTCCTGGATTTCAAAAAAGAATCATCATTTATCAATCGATTTACACCTTTTATCTCAGCCGGTATCGGAGGAGCATACATAATTAAAAAATCTGTAGTAACTGAAAAAAGTGAAATTAACCCGGCGGCAAATATGAAAATTGGATCTGATATTACAATAACTGAAAGCGTTCGTGCACGTATTTTTACAGGTTTTGAAACCATATTACAGAGCAGCACTACATTTAACCGATTATTTGTTAATGCCGGCGTTATGTATTCATTCTAAAATAAAAAGAGGAAATCATGAAAATTAAAAATATAATAATTATAATCTTACTGACATTTATATCTTGCGGAGGAGATATCCTTGTTGAAGAAAATGATGATAGTGGAACCGGATCAGGCAGCAAAATATATATTGTCGGAGGACTATCTTCAATAAGTATAGGATCTGTAGTACCAGGGATTGATATATATTATCCTGATACTGATTCCTGGGAGTATAGCATTACCGGTATTCCTGTACCAGTTAGTTTCGCGGGAGTTACAGAATATGACGGTAAAATTTACATTATAGGCGGTTTTAATAATCTTGGTACTGTTGTGAATATTGTACAGATTTATGATATAGCTACAAACTCATGGACAGCAGGCACACCTATGAGTGAAAGCAGAGCCAATCACTCAGCTGTTGCTTTAAATGGTAAAATATATATAACTAGAGGAACTACTGCAAATGCATCGATTGCTTGGACAGTAGGTTCATTGACTAATACTTTGATTTATAATATCGCTGATAATTCCTGGAGCCCTAATGCAACCGGTGTAGCTGATCTTGCATATTCAAACAAATCAGTTGCAGTGTTTGATAACGTGATATACTATACTGGCGGTAAAAGTCTTACATCAACGTTGCAGGCTGCTCACGATGGTATTATAATATCAAATAATACTACAACTAATTCAATCACAGAATGGAATCTCACTAATGGCGTCACAACAACTGCTACCGTCAGAGTGGGACATTCCGCTCTTTTTGCATCTATTGATTCTATTACATATCACTTTGTAATTGGAGGTTTTTCAGCACTTACTAATACAGGTTGTTATGTTTTTAATATTGCAACTGGTTCAGCCCCAGTTTCACCCGCTGCAAGTGTTTTTCAGTATTTAAGATATCCATTCGCGAATACTACATCAAACAACTGGAGTAACGTAAATACAGGTGTTTCTTTGTCAGGAACAGGTTTTGGTTCAGCAGTAGCATCCGGTAATAAGATTTATTATTTTGGTGGAGCTTCGAGTGAAATATCTGGAGGGAGTCAGCTGGTATATAGTTATGATTTAAAAGACTTCCCTAATGGGAACTGGATAACTAAAACCAATATGCCAACCCCTAGATTTGGTCACACAGCAATTGTGTTAGAATAATTTTAAAACAGGAAAAATCTATGAAAAAATATATAGTATCATTACTAATCTTTATACCAATATTACTCTTCGCCGCTACTGCTGAAGAGTCCATTCAGCAGGCGAAGATAAAATATGCGGCTGGAAACTCAACGGAGGCTATCTCGATACTTGACGGTGTAGTCAAAGAGAATCCTTCGAACTTTCAGGCGAAGAGAATTCTTGCTGATATCTGTGTTGATACCGGAGAACGGGAATACGATAACAGGAATTTCAAGAACGCATACGAGTACTTTAAAAAAGCTGTAAAAATTCTTCCTACTCATCCTATCGCTACTGAACGATACTGGAAGATGAAGAGCGATTTTGATGTGGCTAATTTAAAAAATGAAGGGGGATCCCTGCCCGCAAAGGATACTGCTGTTAAAGACACATCAGCAACAGGGAAAACTGATGAATCTGTAACCGAGAAGAAAAGAACGGAAACAGAAATTAAAGAGATAAAAAGAATAGAGGCTAATCCGCGCATAGCAGACGATATCTATGCAAAAAAAATTGTGGGCATGGAAGAGCGTTTTAATCAGCGTCTTCTGGATATGAACGCTCAACTTAAAAAAACATCCGAGCAGGAAAAAGATAAAAACTTTTTATCCGGTATTGCAGGGAATACATCACTTCTTATTGCCTCTATAATATTTCTTATAATAACAGTAGTCATTGTGACTTTAATAATCATATTCCTGATCAGATTTATTAAAAAAACCGGCAAGTCAAGAAAAGGAGGAAAAGAATTTGACCGCCTCTTTACGGACAATACAGGGCAGTACTATAATGAACTTATTAAAATGCAGAATATTAAAGAGCTGATAAACAAAATTAAATCCGGTGAACTAGATT
The DNA here is from genome assembly GCA_002839285.1 of Spirochaetae bacterium HGW-Spirochaetae-5. GTDB lineage: Bacteria > Spirochaetota > UBA4802 > UBA4802 > UBA5550 > WRGT01. The sequence goes on from PGXT01000088.1 coordinate 18,224, forward strand.
GGTCCATGATAAAAAAATCCATCAGTGAAATGGACCGTGAATTAAGACTAGAAGTCTTTTCATATATTGAAACAAAAGTTGACCCCAATCTTCAGCCTATAACTATGGGACAGGCTGATATTCTCATGGCACTGCTTCTTGATGGCGATGAATATCTCAGAAGAAGAGTTTCATCATTTTTATCAGGACAGATAACAGCAGGTGATCAAACAAGCATTAAAGCTCTCCCTTTCAATCAGACAGCAATCTCAGAGAGAAAGAATGTTCTACAGATAACCGATCAGACTTCTGCTGCAATAGATTATTCCATTATGGAAGATCTCAACATTGTTCTCCCTCTCTCAAAAATAGTAGACCGTAAAGTTTTTAACGACAAGCACGCAGAGAGAGTTGCTGTTGACACCTACGATATGGCAGGACTACTTGGTCTTTCACAGGAAGAATGTAATCTATTTTATATTGCCGGACTGATACATGATGTCGGCTATCTTGACATACCATCGGAAATACTTAACAAGAAATCTTCATTGAACGATAAAGAGTTCAATATTATTAAAACCCATACGAAAAGGGGTGTTGCACTTCTTGATTTCGCGGTATTACCCCAGGTTATCAATGATGGTATACTTTATCATCATGAAAAATTTTCAGGCGAAGGATATCCCGAAGGTCTTGCAGGAGAGAATATTCCTCTTGTCGCAAGAATTATATCAATTTTTGATATGTATGAGGCATTGATCCTCCCGCGTCCGCAGAGACCGGCATTTCCGACCAAGGAAGCACAAAGAATTATTAAAAAAGGATCTGGTAAAATTTTTGATCCTGAACTTGTAAAGATTTTTGAAAAAATGGCAAAAGAGAACATGTTGTCACGCGAGGACATATGGAAAAAATAGAAGATAATCTGCATATTTCATTCATAGGTTCCCGCGAGGGTATAGGAAACAGTTTTGTAAGTCTTAATTTCGCAATTGAGATGATATCGAGAAACATGCACGTTACTTACAGCAATTGCATTGAAGATAGCGAGAATAAAAACTTCTTTAAAAACATTAATTTTTCAAAAGACAAAGACAGTGTAAGTATCCATAAAACTTATATTGAGAAAATGGATCTGTTGACTTTTTCAAAAACTTTTGATTCCAGATATTCAGTAAAAGCAGAAGAGCTGATGAGGCAAATGGAGGGTAAATCTAATATTTTTCTGCATAATATTAAAGATCCAATTGCTAATCCTTATAATCTCCTGGTACAGAATTCTGATGTTTGGATTATCACTCTCAGAATTGAGACAACTGCTGTTTCAGACTATTTCAATACAGTCAAAAAACTGCTTCTACTCGAAAAACATCCTGCTGAAATATTTATTGTGTTTAACTACACAAAGGATATAGAAAGGGCTTTTGAAGTTTATCAGAAAATACTTAAAGAGACTATGGAACTATCAATAGAACTCAGACCTTTTTTTCTCGGGATTCTACAAAACGATCTTCTTCGGCAGGCTCATGCGATAAAACTGGGAATACCGATAAGACAGGCATTTCCGGAATGCAGTGTAGGCGGTTCAATATCTTTCATGGCAGAAAAGATATTGCGGAGAAGAACTATTTTTAACACAGATCAGGAATCACAACTTTCAATTGGGAGTGATAATAATTAATTAAATGTAACTAGTGCTTAAACCGGATAATTCCTCATCAAATAGCTCTTTATATAATACCAAAAAATCTCCCGGCCTATCGGCCACCCTCTTTAATAAAGAGGGTTTAAACTTCCGTGATTTTATAACCCCCTTTATTAAAGGGGGATGTTGAGCGAAGCGAAATGGGGGGATTTCAAGTTTATAGCTGATAAATTATTGATACATAATCATACGGTCACGGCACTAGTTAAAAATCGCAAAAAGTTTTATCAGCCGCGCCTAAAGCCCGGCTGATAAAACTTTTACCCCTAAGTAATACGTAACGACATTAAATACTGATAAATAATTATTTTCGTAATCGATAATTTTTATTATCCATATCACTTTTCTATTTGATCGACTTCAATTCCATCTTATACTGACTGTACCCGCCTGAGAGATTATAAACATTTTTAAATCCAAGGTTAATCAGCAGATTCTGAGCCGCATTCCCGGTTGTCCCCTTATTGCAGTGGACAACGATTTTATCATTAAGACTTATCTCACCCAATCGTCCTTTCATCTCTTCATGAGGGATATTAACAGCCCCTTCTATGTGTCCTTTACCGTAATCACCGGGACTTCTTACATCAATTACTTTATACGAATTCCGGTCAGCCATAAGCTCTGCAGAGGTTATTATTGCTCTACCCCGAGGACACCTTAGCTCCGAAGGTCATAGCTGTTACAAAAACATCAATTCTTTTATCGACTCCACGCTCTCCGACAATCTGAACACCGAGAATCCTTTCACTTTCCCGTTCACTGATGCACTTGATGACCAGTTCTCTGCTCTCTCTAAGATATTTGCTCTGGTTCTCCTTGATATTGTGACTTACAAGAATATCAAATCCTGCGTCTCTGGCTTCTTTTTCGGATAATCCGGTCTGGGCAACACTCAGATCGAATGTTTTAAATATACCGGTTCCAGGCACACCCCTGAACCTGAGATCACCGCCGGTTATTACATCTCCGGCGATACGCCCCATCTTATTTGCAGTTGAACCGAGGGGTCTGTATATAAACTCGCCCGTTACAGTCGATTTTACTTCACAGCAGTCACCAACGGCATAAACATCGGGCAGATTTGTTTCCATTTTATCATTTACAATTATTCCGCCCGATTTACCGAGCTTGATATTTTTATTTATCACAAGTGCAGTATTCGGCTTAACCCCTGCTGCCAGAATAATCATATCAGTTTCAATAACTTTTCCGTTTTCAGTAAATACGCTCTCTCCGTTGTCAGAAATTTCAATAACTGTATCTCCCCTGATAAGTTCAACATTTTTTAGTATCAGGTGATCTTCGATATATACGGCCATATCACTATCCATAGAGGGCATTACATGATCAGCCATTTCAATCAATGTTACTTTTATTCCAAGGTGAGTCAGATTTTCAGCCATTTCTAGACCGATAAATCCTCCACCTATAATCAGGGCCCGTTGCGGTTTCTTTTCGAATATATATTTTTTTATTTTATCGGCGTTACTGACATTTCTTACGGGGAAGATACTGCTGTTTTTAATACCGGGAATGTCCGGTATAAACGATTCAGCTCCAGTTGCTATTATAAGTTTATCATACCTGTCATTGAATATATTTCCTGTTTGAATATTTTTAACAGCAAGAGTCTTCCCCTCAATATCAATATCCGTTACCTGATGTTCTGTAAAAATATCTATATTAAAACGGTTTTTAAACCATGCCGAATTCCGGGGAGTAAGATCGTCTCTTGTGATGTAATCTTCCCCAATATAGTACGGAAGTCCGCAGCCGGAGTATGAGATATCGCGGTCCATGTCATAGATTACTATTTCATGCTCTTCGCTGTTCCTTCTTGCTTTGGCGGCTGCTGACGTTCCGCCGGCTACTGATCCTATTATTACTATTCTCATTGTTGTTTTGCCTTTTTGTAAATACTCACAGATTTAAAATCCACTTCACGCCCCTATCCGCCCTGGCGGGCACCTTTCCCCATGAATGGGAGAAAGGAGTGATTCAGAACTTTTTGTATTCACCTTTCTCAGTTTATAGAGAAAGAAAAACCAGAAAACTTCCACACTCACAACTCTCCTCCCATTCATGGGGGAGATGTCGCTACTGCGACAGAGGGGGCGGTGTCTAAAAGAATCTTTTCTTAAAATACAGTGATACGTTTACCAGACCTATAAGAACGGGAACCTCGACAAGCGGCCCCACTACTGTTGCAAATGCAATTGGTGATGCGATTCCGAAAACGGCTATTGCTACTGCGATTGCAAGTTCGAAGTTGTTCCCTGCTCCGGTAAAAGCCAGCGTCGCGCTTTTGCTGTAATCAGCACCGAGCTTGCGGGCCATAAAGAAACTGAACATAAACATTATGACAAAATAACAGCTGAGAGGAATTGCAATCCAGAGAACATCAAGAGGCCGGTTAATTATCTGTTTCCCCTGTGTGCTGAACATGGCTACAATAGTAAAAAGCAGAGCAATCAGAGTGATCGGTGATATTTTCGGAATAAATACATTTTCGTACCAGTCATTACCTTTCATCGGCAGAAGTATAACCCGGCTCAGTATACCTGCGGCAAAGGGGATACCCAGATAGACTATAACACTGACAAAAATATCTTTAATAGACACCTCTACTGTCATACCCTGAAGACCGAACATCGGAGGTAAAACTGTTACGAACACATATGCATAAATACTGAATGTAAGTACCTGAAAAATACTGTTCAGTGCTACAAGACCCGCTCCATATTCGCTGTTCCCGCCGGCAAGCTGGTTCCACACTAAAACCATTGCAATACAACGGGCTATACCAACAAGGATAAGCCCTGTCATAAAATAACTCCATCTCGGGTCAGGCCCGAATACGGCAGGTGCGATGAATCCGAAAAAAGATACTGAAAGCAAAAACATTATAATTGGACCTGCAATCCAGTTCTGGAAAAGGGAGAGTCCCAGAATTTTACCATCGGCAAATACTTTCGGAAGCAGTTCATATTTTACCTTCGCAAGTGGCGGATACATCATAAGAATAAGTCCGAAGGCGATTAAAAGATTGGTATGTTTCCCTACGGTTAATGCTTTATTGAAGATCTCGACAGGTTCCTGAAATACATATCCGGTAATTACACCGATTGCCATAGCTCCAAAAATCCAGAGTGTAAGATACCTGTCCAGAAATGATAATTTTTTTGTTAAATTTTCCATTAATTGATTCTCCTTATATATTGTTAACTTTTAATAAAATTTATGTTAATTAATTATCAGTTTTTTATTGTCAGCATTGGCCGAGTTTTATTATCAGTGGTGCCTATACTTCTTGAATGCCCGTGAATAAAATTTAAGCCGTCAGCATTTCACCTCCGGCTTTTTTTTCTTTATTACGGAGAGAGATTTAAGATCATTTTTATAATCAGACCTTCTTTTCAATTCAACAGTGAAAGATTCAATAAGCTCCGGATGTAGTTCTATGAATTTTTTACTGATTGCGTAATATACCCATTGGGCATTTTTTCTTGATGTAAGAATACCTGCAATTTTCATTTTGGCAAGGTGCCTTGAAGCATTAGCCTGTGATATCTCCAGAACGGATTCAATGTCACATACGCAGAGTTCATTTTTTAACAGGAGTCCAAATATCCGTATGCGGATATCATCGCCCAGAGTTTTAAATATTAGTGACAGTTCCATAATTCAATCCTTTATATTAGTATATTCATATACGCGAATATACTAATATATGTCAAGGTTTTTTCACGTCTTCAAGTGAGATCCAAATGCTGCTGCTTTTCAGGGATACCTGTATACTACCGCCGGTTTTCAGGTTCAGTTTGCGGTACACAAGATTAACCAGTTCTATTTCAAGGGCAAACTCATCAAACTCGTCCCTGAAAAAGACTGTATGGCTGGATGTCTTTTCGATAATGTGCGAAATAATCCCGTTTATTACATTATGCTCAAGAAGCGGTTTAATATTTTCACCCTGCCGGAGTATCATTACCTCTTCACCCCGGATTCCGAAATAGACATCCCTGTTAACTTCCGGTAAAGTAAGAAATTCAGGGAGTTTAGAAGTAAAAATATATCTTCCGCATCTTAGTGAAACATTTCTATTTTCATTATCTACAGATTCAACAAAGCCGGTAAAAATATTATCCATTCCGGTAAATACAGCAACATTCATCGTGCGGGGAAAGTAGTAGAGTCCGTTTTTACGGCTTGTCTGCTCAATTTTTCCGTTAAACATCAGTGATATAACATTTCCGAGAATGAAAGCCTCATCCTGATCGTGAGTGACATGAAGAAATGTCACACCTGTATCGCGGTGTATATCTCCAAGTGCTTTAATGATTTTCGTCTTAATCGGACGATCCAGTGATGAAAGCGATTCATCAAGCAGCAGAATGCGGGGTTTGAGAAGCATTGCCCGTGCAATTGCGGCTTTCTGCCTCTCCCCTCCGCTGAGTGTGGAAATTTTTTCGTCAAGCAGATAGTCTATACCGAGAACACCTATAAGATAATTAAAAAATTCTTCCACATCTTTAAAGGGTATCTTCCTGACTGCCGCGCTGAATAAAATGTTCTCCCTGACGTTAAGATGCGGGAGCAGCAGATCACTCTGAGGAACATACCCCAGCCCGCGTAATTCAGATGGAAGACGGGTAACATCAAATCCGTCTATTTCGATTGTGCCCTTTTCCACATGGTGGAATCCGGCAATTGTTTCCAGTATTACACTTTTTCCAACGCCTGACGGACCGAGAAGAATGTAATACTCCCCCCCTCTCACCTCAAGTGAAAAGTCTGTAAGAGAAAATTGTCCGAGCCTGAGAGATACATTATTCATCCTGATCATAAAATCTCTCTTCCGGGTGAGAAATATTTAATCGCCCCAAGCGACAAAAGTGAAATGAGAAGAAGAACCCCTGTGACAGCAAGCGCCCTTTCCACATCCGCTGAAGCAAAACTGAGATAAATCGAAACAGGTAGAGTTTCAGTCACTCCGGGCATAGCTCCCGCAAGCATTATTGTAGCACCGAATTCCCCCATACATCTTGCCCATACCAGCACCACCGAAGCAACAATGCCGCCTCTTGCCATGGGCAGCACGACTTTGAAAAAGGTCTGCCGCTCTGTACACCCCAGAGTGCGCGCAATCTTTTCGTATCTGGGGTCTATGCTGTCAAATGTTGATTTAAGGAGACGTATAGCCAGTGCAGTCACTATAGAAAACTGTGCAATTACAATACCGGTAAATGTGAAAACAACAGGTATGCCGAGCCCCTTTAAAAATTGCCCTGCACCCCCGGTAAAAAAAACAAGAAGGAGAGCCCCTAGAGCTATAGGGGATAAAACAAGAGGAATATCTACAATCGTATCAAGAATCAGTGTAATACGGCCTGTCCCTCTGGACAGTGCGTATGCTGCAGGGATTGCCGCTGCCATTGCAAGAAATGACGCTGCCGATGAAGATAGAACACTAAGTAAAAGAGCTTTTAGAATATCCCCGGAGAACAGAATTTTAAAAATTGATACGGGATTGTATTTTGTGTAGGCAAAAATTACAAAGGTTGAATAGTATAAACCTGTAAAAAAAAGTATCCACCATGCGGTGCCGGAATTCCCTCTGAGTTTACTTCCACGAATCATGAAGACTGTATCTCCCGCCTGTTTTCAAATTCCCGAAACGGGCATTAAGTTCATCTTCTGAAACTATATACCCCGCTCTTCTGTAAATGTTTTTCCCGGTTTCGGAAGTAAGATAACTCATAAATTTTTCAGCTATTAATCGATTCTTTGAATGCAGAGTAACAGCTGCCGGAATATATGCCGATCTCTGTACAAATTTTCTATCTATCTGTATAATCTCAATTTCATCAGGATTCCATTTACCGAAAACATCCCATCCTATCACCGCATCAACTGCTTTCAGAGTTATAAAAGTTGCCGTTTTTTCACAGTTTTCTGCATAGGTTGAAACTTTTCCCCGGAGAGGTCCGGCAAGTCCCGCTTTCTCAAATACCTCCACTGCATAAATCCCGACACAAACTGTTTCGGGATTTCCCACAGCAAAGGAGACATCCTTACGAAGAAGATCATCAAGACTCCTGATATTACGGGGATTCCCCTTCTGAACAGCTATTACCGGTACAAGATAGGCGATTATACGTATTGTATTTTTATCTGCGATACCCTTCTCTACGGCTATCGCCATAAAGTCATGTGAACCGGGTAGATAGATATCGCCGCGCCCGGATAAGATCATACTGGAAAGAACAGAGCCCGATCCTCCATAAATGCGACGTACTTCAACTCCGGTCTCCTTTTCAAAACTAGATGAAATTTCCTCAAGTGCAGGCTTAGATGCGCTTCCGGCAAAAATTTCGATGTATTCTTTATTCGCCCCTTTGCACGCAAAGATACTGAAAGAGAAAAGTACAATAAACGGAAATACAAAAAATCTCATACCAATTCCATCTTATTCTGCTGAACTATATTTGAAGTAACCGTGACCGGAACACTGCTGACACAGGGCGCCGGTCGAAGCAGAATAAGGCTCACCGCATCCTGAACAGATTGAAATATTGTTTTTTTCTTTTTTACCGTAAAGACCGGTTACTGTGACTTTTTTGCCCGATAACATATCTCTCCCGGCTGATAATATTGCTTCATTTAACACTTCAAGGGGAATGCTTTTTTTCGGGACAAGACGCATATACCAGTTATTGACAACGGTAAAATGTTTGAGTTTTTCAGGGTCCAGCCACACTCTGAATCCGTTTAAAGTCTTTTTATCATAAAAAGTAAGTGCGAATCTGTCCCAGTCTGCCACCTTCATCCATCCGTTGCCGAATGTGCAGGGGGTAAACAGCTGAATTGAGTCCGGCAGGCAGTGTGTTGTCTCCACTATTGCATCCTTTTCTGCTTCAGCAGGGAGATTCTCAAGTGCATAGTCTACCATTATTGCCCCGATGATTACGCCAGGTGCAGCCCATCCATGAAATTCCTGAATGGTTTTAATAATCTCATCTGAACTTTTGTTTCCGAAAAACTTTCTATCTTTCATTCTGTTCTTTCATCCATATTTAGAATAATAATAACCGGATATGATTATACAGACTTAAACATTCGGAGTCAACACTATTTAGACAGGCAAGCAGTACTTATGGCATGAATTATAAATAATTCATTTTACACTAAAAATTAAACATGGGATTATTAATGCTTTTATTTCAATTTATTACCGATTTTTCAGAGCGCTAAAACCAGCATATAAATTCCGGCAGCAACTACAAGAATCCCGCATGCTTTCTTTATATAATGCGCCCCCTTTGAATTCTCATTCCACTTAAGCAGATGATTCACAGCCTCAGCCGAACTTCCGGCAATAATAATTACCAGACAATGACCCATGGCATAAGCTCCAACTAGAATAACAGCATATAAAAGATTTGTTGATGCCACGGTAAATGCCACACCAAGCATCGGAGCCATATAAGCGAAAGTGCATGGTCCCAGAGCAAGCCCGAAGAAAAGACCAAGAAGAAAAGCTGCAAGCAGCCCCTTCTTTTTCATTCCAGGCTGATTAATTCCGTTATCCAGAAACGGCAAGGGGATTATTCCAAGAAGATAAAGCCCAATAATTACCATAAGAACAGCAACGGCAATATTACCATACTGCCCTATATCTCCCATCATCCTCCCGGCAAGACCGGTGATTATTCCGATTATTGAGTGCGGCTCTACCGGTCTTCATTTCACCCTGCGAGTCGATGTATCCTACAATAAGCGGGATACTTGCCAGATGGCACGGAGAAAGAAGAATACTGGCGATTCCCCAGAGGAATGAGCCTGTAACGGCTATCCCCGGAGATGAGCTGAGCATTGATGAAAGCATTACAAAAAAATCAAGAATCATTATTTAACGCCCTTCTGCTTCAGAATTTTATCAACCTCTTCAAAGGGGAAAAAACCTTCATGTCTGAAATACTCCTTCCCATCCTTATCAAGAAAAACCTGTGTTGGTATAACGCGTATTGCATATTTTGCTCCTGAAGTTTTCCCTTCAGGGGTCCATACATCATGAAAGACAATTTTCACCTGACCGGGATATGTCTTTTCAATTTTTTCCATTACCGGCACCATCATTCTGCACGGTATACAGTTTACAGAACCGAGCTCAACAAAGGTTACCTTATGACCCCCGGCAGTTACGGCTTTTTCTTCAACGGTTTTACTTTCAGCAGTATTTACAGCTTGTGTCGGACCATCAGTACTCCCGTTGTTACATCCCGTGACTGAGGATAATATCAGGAATACTGACAGCATAATCGGCACAACTCGAATATTTTTAAAACTCATTTAATTTCTCCAGTTATATAAAATTCCGCCCCTATCCGCCCTAGCGGGCACCTTTCCCCATGAATGGGAGAAAGGGGAATTCAAAATATTTCCTATACCTCTCCTCCCATTCATGGGGGAGATGGCCAGCGGCCAGAGGGGGCGTTTAAAATCAGCAATTCCCACCGCAGCCGCAAAGGAGGGTTTCACTATATGGGGACTCCCCCTTTTTAAATCCAAGTTCAGCAAGATTGATAGCAACAGGAGTTACTCCAATATTTTCCAGATTCAGCCTTGCACATCCGACCGGGCATCCGTCTATAGCGATAGTCATATCTGCCCCTTTTGCTGACTGAACATATCCGGAAAGCTCAACTCCGATTGCCGCAATGCATGACCCCTGGGCAATCCCTTCTTTCCTCAATTGTCTTACAGCTCTGTCTGAGAGTTCACCAACATCCGCTGCGCCGGAACATGAATAAATTATTTTTACTCCGCTGTTACATGCACAATCACCCATTTTGTATTCTCCTTATTAATATATTGTAATTTCAAACTTCCCGCCCCTATCCGCCCTACGGGCACCTTTCCCCATGGGATGGGAGAAAGGGAAGATGAAAATTTCACACTTCTCTCCTCCCATTCATGGGGGACTAGAAACATGATGTTTCTGTGTCTAGCGCGGACACGATGTCCAAAAAGCGCCGACTGATGGCCAGAGGCCAGAGGGGCGGTACGGGTCTACCCCTGGATCATCTTCTTCACTTCATCAACTGCCGGTACTTTCCCCGCAACCTTAACAACTCCATTAACAACAAGAGCCGGAGTAATCATTACACCGTAGTTCATAATGTCATTTATATCTTTAACCTTTACTACTTCATATTCAACACCAAGTTCATCGGCAGCTTTTCTTGCTGTTTCTTCAAGTTTGCTGCATTTAGCGCAGCCTGTTCCGAGTACTTCAATTTTATACATTTTATTTTCTCCTTTTTTATTTGCTCCTCCCTCTCTATGGGGGAGGCCGGGTGGTGATGGAAAGTGTTTGTATACAATTGATCACCCTCCCCTAACCCCTCCCGTCAAGGGAGGGGAATAAAACCTATATGAAAAATTTAAAAAAAAGTTCCAAAAATCATACCGCTTATCGTTGCCATAATAACTACCAGCGTACAATAAACGATTGTCTTCTTCGGGCCGATATAACTGTTTATTACTATCATGCTCGGCAGTGAAAGTGCCGGTCCTGCAAGGAGTAGTGCGAGCGCAGGCCCCTTCCCCATTCCGCTTCCGATTAATCCCTGAACAATCGGCACTTCAGTAAGTGTTGCAAAGTACATAAACGCACCTACAATTGAAGCAAAGAAATTTGCTGATAAAGAATTTCCACCTACAAGATCTGATACCCAAACCGCGGGTATAATCCCCTCATGCCCCGGCCTTCCGAGAAGAAACCCCGATACAAGTACGCCGCCAAGCAGAAGAGGTGTAATCTGTTTTGCAAATCCCCATGTAGAACCGAACCATTCTCCAGCTTCACCCTTGTCGGTACTTGTAACAACCGAAAGACCTATAGTACCTGCAGCAAATGCAATTACAGGCTCATGAGGAAATATAAATCCAAGAGCAGCCGCAGGAACTACCGCAAGAGCCATCTTCCATGGTTTTACGCCATACCACAAAACAACTACAGACGCAAAAATCACCGCTGATACTGAAGTGAAATACCACTTAAACGCGAACATAAAATGCCAGAATCCTGAACTATCCGCCGCCTTCCCCCAGTTAGCGAAAACAAGAATTGCAACCATTGAACCGAAATAGATAATATCCTTCCATAATGGTCTTGATGCAACCGCATCAGGTATATACATCGCAGCTTTAACCTTAGCGATCTCCTCTTTCCTGAATATAAAATGCATAATCCCGCCAATAACAACGCTGAAAAATACAGCTCCAACTGCCCGGGCAATACCTATATCCATCCCTATAACTCTTGCCGTAAGAATAATCGCAAGTACGTTGATTGCAGGCCCCGAGTAGAGAAAAGCAATTGCAGGTCCAAGCCCTGCTCCCATTCTGTATATCCCTGAAAATAGAGGAAGCACAGTACATGAACACACAGCAAGCACTGATCCTGAAACAGACCCCACTCCATAAGCAAGCAACTTGTTGGCTTTAGGTCCCAGATATTTCATAACGGCTTCCTGTCTTACAAAAACGCCAATCGCGCCTGCAATAAAAAAAGCAGGGATAAGGCAGAGCAGAACATGCTCCTGCGCATACCATTTTGTTAAATATAAAGCTTCAAAGACCGCGTTATCAAACCGGTCTGTCCCCACAGGCATATAATACAGGGCAAGAAAAAATCCCCCGATTATCGCAAGTGGTTTCCATTCCTCTAAATGTTTATTTGTATTACTTTCAATAACATCCTCAATACACCCGATAAAATCAAGAATACATGGACAGAGCAGTGTGTAATAAATTGCTGTACCTTTTCTTGTGTCAGAGACAATTCCGGCATTTTTTAACACGCTCAGATGCTTTGAAACAGTGGATGTGTCAGCACCGATCATATCCGTAAGTTCACCTACGCACCGGTCCTGTTTTTTCAGCTCATCAATGATAAGGAGCCTGCTTGGATGAGCCATGGCTTTAATAATTGATGCCCTTGCTTCATAAGCCTGTAATTTTGGATTATTCATATTCAACCTTTCTTATTTTGCCATTTAGCCAAGGATTGAACATTAGTCAAGTATTTAATTTGTTATGCGTCAAAAGGTCGTGGTTTATTTTTGGGGGCGCAGCGCTTCGCGCTGCGCCTGAGATGGGGGATTACGGGGGCAGCGCCCCCGTAATCCCCCATCCGGGCGTATGCGGAGCATACGCACCCCGAAAATAATTTACTACCCGTCAAAAACTATGAGCTCTTTAGTAATTGTTAAAGCGGAAAAATTAAAATTTTTCTCAATCCATTTCAATGTATCCGTGTGATAGAAAAAAAGATGAGTAAAATCATCTTTATACTTCCATTTTTCAAAATTAATATCATAATTGAAAATTGATGTTTTACAGAATAATTTCCCCTTAGGATTCAGAAGTGATTTCAGAAGTTTAAACTCTTTATGAGGATTTACAAAATGTTCTATAACTTCGCAGGCGACAATATAATCGTAAGTCTCTTCAAGTCTTTCCGGTTCATTCCAGAAAAAAGGATCATAAAGCTTAATATTATAACCGCTGTCGCGTAAAAGTTTTGTTATGACAGGTCCGGGACCTGCTCACATCGTTATTATGTGCAAGATATCTTTTTTTCTCATCCTCAGGTGAAGGATAATAATCGGGATGGAGTACTACAGCTCTGCAGTGAACACAGCTGTAGTACTTTCTTTCTCTATATGTTTCGAACAAAAAAGCATCTTCACCACAGAGCGTACATTTCATTTTCATACAAAGGAACGGTTCCCCTTTTCTAAACCTCAATCACGTTTATAACGATTGGAGGATTCCTTCGAATCAGTTTAAAAATGTAATTCGAAATACTTCTTTTAAGAAGAGATTCAATCTCAGCTGCATCTTTCCCTTCTTTGAGCATTTTCTGAAGTTTATCTTCTATATCCTTTAACAAAAGCCCGTGTGTTTTCGTATTCTCAACATTGATAAAACCCCGGGTCTCTATATCGGGTCCGCTTAAAATTTTACCTTTTGAAATCACCATTGAAGCGCAGAAAACACCCTCAGTCGACATGAGATGCCGCTCTTTTATGACATCACTGGCTATGTCGCCAATCTCCGCGCCGTCAACATACATCTCAAGAAGCGGTATTGTACCGGTTTTCTTAAAAGACTTTTTCGTTAGTTCAAGAACATCACCGTTTTTTGCTATAATAATATGCGAAGGTTTTACATTCAAAGATTCAGCAATCTCGGCGTGTCTTTTTAAATGTTTATACTCCCCATGTACAGGGACAAAAAATCTGGGCTTTGTAATTGATATCATCACCTTCAGCTCTTTTGAAGCTCCATGTCCCGAAACGTGGATATTCTCATTCTTGTCGTAATAGACATCGGCTCCTATCTCCATAAGTGCATTGACAATATTTGTCACCATCCGCTCATTTCCCGGAATTATCGAAGCTGTAATTATTACCGTATCACCCTTTTCAACTGCAAAATTACGGTGAGTACCGAATGCCATTCTTGCAAGGGCCGACATGGGCTCACCCTGAGTTCCTGTGCCGATGATAACAATTTTTTTATTTGGATATTTACCGGCATCCTCAACTTTAATTATAAGGTCCTCTTTAATATCAAGAAAACCAAGATTATTTGCAATCTCAATATTCTTCTGCATTGATAAACCTGAAATTACAACCTTCTTGTTGAACTTCTGGGCTGTGTCAAGCACCTGCTGAATTCTCTCAAGATTTGAAGCAAATGAAGCAACAATAATCCGCCCTTTTGAATCCGAAAAAATATCAGAAAGTCTGTCAAAAATTCCAGATTCAGATTTTGTGAATCCCTCTTTCTCCGAGTTTGTACTGTCAGAAAGAAGAAGCTGTACACCCTTCTCTCCATGATGAGAGAATCTGTAAATATCGGTAACCTCACCTTCAATAGGACTAAAATCTATTTTAAAGTCCCCGGTATGTATAATCGTCCCTGCCACAGTCTGAATTGCAAGGCCCACGCCTCCGATAATTGAGTGATTAACATTTATAAATTCGATAATATAGCTTCCGATATTCACAACCTGCCTTGGAACTACTTCAATAAACTGCGGAGTATATGTAAGGGGTTTCTCTATAAGTCTGCTCTGGATGAGTCCGATGGTAAGCTTTGTTGCATAAATGGGGATACTCACCTCCTGAAGCAGAAAAGCGATAGCGCCGATATGATCCTCATGTCCGTGTGTAACTACAATTGCCTTTACCTTTGATTTGTTCTTTCTGATGTATGAAAAATCGGGGATGATATAATCGATTCCTGGCATCTCTTCCCGTGGGAACATTATCCCGCAGTCTACGATAATAATCTCGTCTTTCTGTTCAAACAGAGTGCAGTTTTTCCCGATTGCCCCGAGGCCGCCAAGCGGTATAATCTTTACTTTGTCCGATTCTCTTGAATTGTTTTCTTTCATAATTCCGGGGTATCCGGAACCTCCTTTTTACTCTCTTTTATATTATATTAAAGGTTTAATTCATGGCTGTATGTGTCAAGCAGGTTAATATTTTTTAATCAGATTGAAAACAGGTGGCGGTTTATTTATGGGGGCACAGCGCTTCGCGATGCGCCTGAAATAGGGGATTACGGGGGCAGCGCCCCCGTAATCCCCCACTCCCAGCGTATGCGGAGCATACGCACCCCGGCTGCTGCCGCGAGCCGGGGTGCGTTTCGCGTTATTTAATCTTAATTGATACCGGTTTAACTCCCCAGATATCTTTTGCGTATTCACTTATAGTTCTGTCTGAAGAGAACTTGCCCATATTGGCAGCGTTAAGTATAGACATTCTCCCCCACTTCTCTTTATCTCTATAGGTATCACTAACGCGTTCCTGACATTTGACGTAGGATTCATAATCTGCAAAGAGCATGTAAGTATCACCCTGATAAAGAAGAGAGTCAACAATCGGCCTGAAAAGATCGGGATGGTCTTTGGAAAAGAATCCATGCTGTATCTGATTGATAACTCTGTTTAATTCCGTATTATTGTTGTAATAATAAAAAGGATTATAACCCGAATGCTTAAGATTAGCAACACCGGGTGTATCAAGACCGAAGATGAAGATATTATCATCTCCAACCTCTTCGCGGATCTCAACATTGGCGCCGTCAAGCGTTCCTATTGTAAGTGCACCGTTAAGAGCAAACTTCATATTACCGGTACCGGAAGCTTCTGTCCCGGCGGTGGATATCTGTTCAGATAAATCCGCCGCAGGAATAATTTTCTCCGCATTCGATACGGCATAGTTACGGAGGAATAACACTTTAAGCCTGTTGTCAATCTGAGGATCATTATTAACCACTTCAGCAATTGAATTGATAAGCTTAATGATCAGCTTGGCCATGTAGTATCCCGGAGCCGCCTTCCCTGCAAAGAGTATAGTCCTGGGAACAAAATCTCCGCCGGGATTATCCTTAATTCTATTATATAGAGTAATGACATGAAGAGCATTAAGAAGCTGTCGTTTGTACTCATGGAGACGCTTGACATGAATATCAAACATTGAATCAACATTTACAACTATGTTGTTACGGCTGAGGATATATTTAGCCAGATTCTCTTTATTGGCTTTTTTTACATCGAACCATCTCTCACGGAATTCAGAATCATTCGCGTAGGGGATCAGCTTTTTCATTTCAAAAAGATCTTTAGTCCAGTTCTCTCCGATCTTTTCACTTATCAGAGATGAGAGTTTCGGATTACAGAGTTTCAGCCATCTTCTTTGAGTAATACCATTTGTTTTATTGTTAAACTTCCCGGGCCAGATCCTGTGAAAATCTTTAAACACCACCGACTTTATTATCTCAGTATGGAGTGCAGCAACACCATTCACAGCGTGGCTGCCGATAATTGCAAGATTTGCCATTCTGACTTTCTTTTCAACTCCCTCCTCAATGATTGAGAGTTCACTCATCATATCGCCGTCTCCGGGATGAAGAGCTGCAAGCTGCTCAAGGAATCTTCTGTTTATTTCATAAATAATCTCCATGTGCCGCGGGAGCACTCTCCCCACCAGTGTAACGGGCCATTTTTCAAGAGCCTCCGGGAGCACTGTATGATTTGTATAACCGAAAACTTTAACTGTGATGTCCCATGCCTCCTCCCAGGTCTGATCTTCAAAATCGAGAAGAATCCTCATAAGTTCCGGAATTGCAATTGCAGGGTGAGTATCATTAAGCTGAATAGCAACCTGATCGGGGAACTCCCTGAAATCACTGTGTGTTTTCTTGAATCGCCGGACTATATCCTGAACTGTTGCCGAGACAAAGAAATACTCCTGTCTTAGACGGAGCTCTTTCCCTTCAAAAATATTATCATTGGGATATAAAACTTTTGTTATATTTTCAGAAACCGATTTTGCCGAAACCGCTTTGATATAATCACCATCATTAAAATAGTTAAGATCGAACTCCCGCGTTGCCTTTGCTGACCACAATCTCAGAT
Source organism: Spirochaetae bacterium HGW-Spirochaetae-5 (assembly GCA_002839285.1). Lineage (GTDB taxonomy): Bacteria > Spirochaetota > UBA4802 > UBA4802 > UBA5550 > WRGT01. The sequence continues at coordinate 35,413 of PGXT01000088.1, forward strand.
TATTAACGGTATTATTCTTATAGCCGGGAACCGGAGTATCATAACCCATGGCAATGATCTCCTCGGCATCAACCCATCTGCTCTTCAACTTCCCCTTTTCATCGGTGTACTGCTCAACTCGGCCATAAAAATTCACAACATAAATAAATTCAGCTCTGGGGAATTCCCATATGTTACCAAGCCGCAGCCAGTTGTCCGGAGTCTCTATCTGATACCCGTCTCTTATACTCTGAAAAAATATTCCATACTCATATCTTATTCCGTAACCAACAGCAGGGATCTCAAGCGTAGCAAGAGAATCGAGAAAACATGCCGCAAGCCTCCCTAGACCGCCATTACCAAGACCTGCATCCCACTCCTTCTCCCTGAGTTCTTCAAGCTCGTATCCGAGTTCATGCATGGCTTTATCAGCTTCACCATCCAACCCCAGATTTATAAGGCTGTTCCCCAGAGTTCGTCCGATTAGGAATTCTAAAGATAGATAATAAACTCTCTTTGCATTTTCTTTATAATATGTCTGCTGTGTACTTATCCATCTCTCAATAAGACGGTCTCTTGCAGTTAAAGCAATACTGCTGTAGCAGTCCTGTGTGGTAGCGGCATATTCATCTTTACCGAGAGAGAACTCCATGTGATTAACAAAAGATTTTTTTATTGATTCAGCGTCCATACCTAATAGTTCATTAGTTGAAGGTGTCAATTTAGCAGGTTTATTCTCATTATCGGACATAGCATTCCCTCTGTTTTAGTATTTGAATAATAATATATATAATAAAATGCTTCCGGTCACCTTTTTGTATGAATTTTTTAATTTTTATTTAAATTCAGCAGCAATCACTCCCGAACTCTTTTATCATTCATTAAAATGCTCTATTCTTCCAGATTCCAAGTATGGCGGGAGATATATATTTTACTATGTAAATTAGCTCTATAATATTTAACAAATTAACTAATACAGAATCTGTCATTTCGAAGAAGCGATGGCTGCTGAAAAATCCTGAAATCGCACAGGATTTTGGCCTGAAACTGCCTGAAGTTTAGAAATAACAGGACTTAACTTAATCATTAACCGCTTTTATTTACCACATAACAACAGTTTGCTTATATAGGGGATTTCCCCTGCAGTAAAAAAAGATTATCCACTCATTTACATATTTAAAATATGAATGTATATTTTTTATAAGTTAATGAAAATTCATGATCCTGCAGGTTTTAAAATGAGTATTTATGACAGCATTTTCTGAATGACAGGCATAAATACTCATTAAAATCTTCCGCCAGACAGCAGAAGGATTATTTTTTTGTAAGTTAACATAATCAAATATTCTCTGAGCCAGTCACTCAGGGGACTCCATTCATATGCCGCTGAAGAAATATCAGCGGCTTTTTTTTAAATTTATATTTTAAACAATTATTTTATTTTTTCATTAAATATAATCCTCAGGCTTTCTATACGTTTACCGTTTACACCCATATCTGAATACCCCAGTCTCGATGCAGAGCGTACATGTACAGTTTTTGACTTATCATCAATTAAAAACTCCACATCATCTACAAAACGGAAAATCCTGGACGTATATTCCGCATGAATATAATTATCTGAATCAGAAATTATTTTAGTTCTATCCTGAGATTTAACTGCCTCAAGAAGTGCACTCTTCGCCTTTTCTGAACTCCCTGAATAAGTAAATGGTTCGATAAAATGAGACTTATCCTCTGTCATGGATGAGACACAGTTCGGCTTATCCGGACATGCAGCAAGCTTTCCATCTTTTACACCAATCGACCCCGGAGTTTTCCCGCTGCAGCTTATGGCAAACACAGTCGCCAGTGAGATTAGTGTTAACACTTCAAATTTCATACTCCCCCCCTCTGCCCTTTGGGCATCTCCCCCTTGAAAAGGGGAGACATTGATTTTTCTGCAGATTTTGACCTGCAGTATCTTATACATATTTAATAGTATACTGTGACATATTCAAAAAAAAATTTTTATATCTTTTTAATACAACCGGTTCCGCGGGAAAAATCCTCCCGTTTCGCATTGTAAAATATCACTTTTGTTAAAACTAATCTCATTACCCGAATCGAGCGGCCCCCCA
>PGXT01000088.1:37633-46846 GCA_002839285.1 Spirochaetae bacterium HGW-Spirochaetae-5
GTCCCTTCTGCAGCAGTACAAGTTTAACTCTATCTGTGTATGGACTTGTAATCAATCTTTCCGGGATCACCCGGCTTGACCAGACATAGTTTACACTACTGTGAGGCGGGTACTCTCCATAGATGAGTTTTGCCGCGTTGTATTTTGTCTTTTCATACAGAGTCGCTTTTTCGGGATTGTATTTAAATATTATATATATCCTTATGGGGAAATCATCTCCGGATTTTTTACGCGGATCTGCATTATTGTACACATTGGAGATCTTCCATTTCCATTTAAGCTTACTGTATTTGTATATGTTAAAAGTCTTTTTTAAAATCAGTCCCGATGCCGATGCACTGGTCTCGCACTGGAGAATATTCTTTCCGTTCTCCTGAATGATGGAATATCTGCTGTGTGTTTTAATTTTGGGGAATTTGAGAGGTTCCCACTCTGACAAATTATTGAACGCCAGATTAATTGTGTCATCAGCTGAAACAGCGAGAGATAGTAATAATAAAAATGTAATTAATAAAGTTTTCATTTTTTCACGCCCAGGTTTTTCTGATACTTTTTCATGAAAGTACTATCGAGAAAATATTTCAGATAAAATGGAATCACACCGGAAAACAGTCTCCCCTTCCACAACATAATCCCTTTTCTATAAGCCATATTAAGAATCGCAAGATAATCCTTCTGAGGTTTGAACTCCAGCAGTTTTTCACCTTTGATATATGCAAGGAGATTATAATATAAAATCATACCCTCACGCACTGCATAAACTCCGACTTTGTTAAGCGGAGCAGGTTCAAATTGAATGCAGTCACCTCCGGCAAAAATTCCGGGATAATCAGCAGCATGAAGGTACCGGTCAACAGGAAGCCCGCCCTCTGCGCCGGTCCTCATCCCCGATAGTGAAAAGAGAGAGGATGGTTTTATCCCTGAAGCATTTACTGCAATGTCATGACCAATCTTTTCACCGGACCGGAAGTATATATTATCTGAATCGATCTTCTCAACATCTCTGTATTCGTAAATGTTCACATCTCTCCGTTTTAGATATTTTAAAGCTTTTAAATAAAAAGACTCACTATATCCCGGAAGAAGGTGCTCTCTGCTGATTATCGATATGTCCGCATCAACAGAATTCCTCAAAGCCAATTCGCTTAGATTGGCTGCAATTTCAACTCCCGCAGCGCCGCCGCCGATTACTGCAATATCGATCTTTTTGACTGCCAGAATTTTTTCTCGAATACGGTATAAATTTTCAAGAGGTTTAACAGGATAGAGGTTATCAGCTTTCACTCCCTGTATTAAAAGAAATCAGGTCATAGTTCAAAGCGGTATTATCGGATAAAAAAATTCTCTTTTCATGGGGAAATATCTGCTTTACCTCAGCTTCGATGAATCTGCAGCCATGAGATTCCACTATCTTTTTTATATCAAAACGTGTTTCATCCAGTGAATAATATCCCGAAAGAAGTCCCGGCCCCATCCCGGAATAGTAATGATATCTGGACTTGTTTACAACGGTGACAGAAGCTCCCGCCCTGACAAACTCATGGAGATTGGAAAGTGAATGAATGTGTGCATGCCCTGCACCGGCAAAAATCAGATTTTTTTTCATAATACCATATTATAATATTTATTCGCGAATATTTATAATTTCATTCCAGTATTCATTCCTTAATTATTATAAAGTGAAAAAACCTATTATCCCCGTCGCCAAAGGCGGCGGGGATATATCATTTTTGCTTTTTACACTAAGAATTATATTCCGAAATAATTACTGATTTCATTTTAAAATGTATCTACTTAAAAATATATAAGACAATCATTTTTTTCTTGATTTATTGATAATTATTCTTTAACTTTTCTGTATTAAAAAAGCTATATTATCCTCGCCGCCGAAAGCGGCAAAGATAATAAAATATTTTTTTTACACTATAAATTATATTCAGGAATAATTACTGTTTAAAAAAAAGGATACAGAATGAACGTTATTGCAGAAATTGAAAAATTACCTCCTCATGTTCAACAGGAAGTTTTCGACTATATTGAATTTTTAATTAATAAATATAATGATGAGAAAACTAATCCGGAACTGTGGATTAAAAACATCAAAAGAGGTAAATCGATCGGAGAAACCACTTCTGAAACTACTATCAAATTACGGGGAGAGTCCGAGTGGTAGTTTTCATTGACACGTCATCTCTTGCTAAAAGATATCTGCACTCCCGGATTATTCGTATCTTCAGATAAAAAGCTTTTTGACTTTGCATGTAATTCTTTAAATTGTGAATGCAGGTTTATCTAATATTTTATCATATAAATCTTACAAATTTCAACTGTACTCATGAACAATAATATATTCACCCGGGGAGAAAATTTATGACAGATGCAGTTCTTTTTGAGCAGAAAGGTATGACGGCAATTCTTACAATCAACAGACCAAAGGCTAACCAGCTGAGCCATGATGTTTTTGAAGGATTTAAAGATCTTCTTGATAGGAGCAGATCTCTCCGGGGGTTTCGGAGATTTTACACCTGTTGACTTTCTTAAAAGAGGACAGGATCTGTTCAACAGAATTGCAGAGTTTCAAAAACCTGTAATTGCGGCAATCAACGGACACGCTCTTGGGGGGGGATGCGAGCTGGCACTTGCATGTCACCTGCGTCTGCTTAAAAAAGGCGCACGGATCGGACTTACCGAAACCAATCTCGGAATCATTCCCGGTTACGGCGGGACACTCCGTCTCCCTAAACTTATTGGTGAGACCAAAGCGATAGAATATATTATACTAGGCAGACAGATCGAATCTGAACGCGCCATAGAACTTGGACTTGTAAACAGACTTACTAAAGAGGATGACACACTACATCAGGCACTTGAACTTGCAGATGAAATTTCAAAACGTCCCCCTCTTGCGGTTAAAGCTGTACTTAAAATTTTCGCAAATGCCCACTGTTCAGACAGAGAGACGCATCTTAAAACCGAGAGAGAGGAGCTTGCGAAACTGTTCGGCACAAAAGATATGGTTGAGGGTATATCAGCATTCGCACAGAAAAGAGAGCCGAATTTTAAAGGGGAGTAGAAATAAAATTTAACTGCAATGAGAAATCAGGGGAGTTCAAACTTTTTTTGTTTTATGGAATTTATTACTGTGGTTGTCTGAATCACGGATTAACCGGATTAAAGGATTACACTGATTTTGATATTTTTTATGATTTCATGTCATTAATTACAAAATTTTAAAACAAACAAATACTCGCAATTCTACTACAAATTTCGTATTCAAAAAAATGGAGCACGCACGACGTGTGCGACGGGCTATCCCGGCACACCCACTATGTCAAGCAGCCGCTACTAATTTTTTATCTTCTTCATAAAAAACATCATCTTTCCATAATCTATAAATTACTTTTACCCACTTGTTGGATAAAGCTCTTATGGCTACTGAATGTTTTTTGCCCTTCGTCTTTTGCATATCATAGTATGCTCTTGCCCACTTGCTATGGATCAGTGTTTCAAAAGCAAACCGATATAATACAGTTCGTGCATATTTATTACATGCCTTTCTCATAGTAACTTTATGATAGCTACCACTCTGATAATTTTTCGGGGCAGTGCCGAACAGACACTGTGCCTGGTTGGCATTATCAAAACGACTCATATTATCACCAAATAAAGCAAGAAGATTGCTTCCGAGGATTGTACCTACCCCAGGTATAGATCTGAAAATCTTACCTAAATGATGATTGTCCAATATTCCAATCATTTCTTTTTCAATATCTTTTAAACTGCGTTCGATTGAACTCATTATTTCACAAAGCATATTTACTTCGTGTAGGTATGCATAAACTACATCTGGCGATATTAGCTGTTCATGCTCTCTAATTTTCCCTAACAGTTTAGTGATATATTTTGGATTATGATAATGATTCGATTTTAAAAACAATATCAATTCTTCATCGCTGGCCTGTCTAAGATCATCAAATGTTGGATATTTTATAAGCATTTTGAGTTGGACTGTACAGCCAAAATGTGAAAAGAACGATTCATGCAGGTAAAAATACTGTCTTACAGCAAAATGCAGTTTGTTTATATACCTTGAATGTTCTTCAGTCATTCGATTATGTATTATACAAAGCATTTTAAGTTTTTCAACTTCTGATGAGCTGTAAATCATAGGTCTGCATTGATTGTGATTTCTTCTCAAATATTCTGCAATTGCTGCAGCATCAATTTTATCATTCTTATTACCAGATACGGTTATTGTTTCTTTAAACCTTTTAATTTTTAAAGGATTAAGAGAATAGGTTGTATAGTTTTTTGTTTTGAGATAATCAACAAGTGGTCCATGCGGTAATTCAAATCCAATTAGTACTTCATCTAAATTTTTTAGTTCTGTTCCAAGCGCATTAAAACCGGTAAGATTATTCTCAATCGTAAATTGCGAATATAAATTGCCTTCATTATTTAATATGCATACTTTATGATCGAGTGATGAATTATCAATGCCTACGAAATATGTCATGATGGTTCACCTCCGCATTATTGGTAGTTCTTCTGCTGCACCCTTATATTGGTCATTCGCCCCACTATAAGCAGTCAGAAGATAGGGGGGGAGCGGTTGTGCCTCAAGCATTGTTATTATGCAGGACGCCGATAGCTCTCCCCGCTACCAATATAATTCTTTAAAACCTATATCTCTACATTTAGTTTAACATATAAGGACGCCGGATATAGCCCTTAAACATGTTCGACATGAAACTACACCACAAAAAATATTCAGAACCATCAATCTCTCCAGCAGGATAAAACCCGAATCACTAAAAGCCGCTGCGGCGCCTGAGCAGCAGGCCCTCCGCCACCTGAGGAGACGCGGGGTTCGCGAAGGGGGATGCGGTTATCCCCCTTGCAAAAGTTATGTATTAAAAATAATTCTTCACGGCAAACTGCCGGTAAAAAGCATTGTCGTAAGTAAAAAATGAACGCGATTTGGAAATTAATTTCCTTCGTATATCCTTCGTATATCCTTCGTGTCTGCTTCGACACAAATAGAGAATTAAAACCATTCAAACAATCAGAATCAGTGGATAAAATTATAACAATTAAAAATAAACATATTCACTTGATAATTATCTTAACATTATGTATTTATAAATTAAGTTATTTATAAAACTCTATTATTTCAGGTACGTAAAAAACCATTTAATAAGGTACGTAAAAAACCATTTAATAGAGAAAGGAGACTGAATATGAATATACTCGATGCAATAAAAGAAAGAAGATCGATTAACTTTTTCGATCCCGATAGAACAGTTTCAGATGAGCAGATAAATGAACTTATCTCTCTTGCAAATCTTGCCCCTTCCAGTATTAACCTTCAGCCCTGGGAAGTAATAGTTGTAAACGATCCTGAAAAAAAGGCAATTCTCCGAAAATGTTCATACGATCAGCCCAAGGTAACCGAAGCATCTGCAACGCTTATTATCATTGCAAACCCCAATGCAATTGAAGAGAATGTGGATCGTATGGTGAAAAGCTGGGTAGATCTTGGCTACATAAAACCTGAAGCAGCAGAATCGACAAGAGCCATGCCCTTCAATGCACACGGTGACAAAGACAGCTTTAACAGAAAAATCTTTGCTGTAAAAAACACAACTCTGTTTGCAATGAATCTAATGCTGGCAGCAAAGGGCCTTGGACTCGAAACTCATCCTATGGACGGCTTTTCTTCGGATAAAATCAAGAAAGAGTTTAACATTCCTGAAGACAGATTAATTCCGCTACTGATTACAGTGGGTTATCTTAAACCGGGAGTCAAACTCCTGCCGAGAGCCTGGAGGAGAGACCTGAAGGAATTTGTAAAGTTTAATAATTACAGATAGCATTAAAATTGATAGAGTCTTGACCGGATATATTTTCATTAGAACTTTTATACTCACCCCCGGCTCTGCCGCGCCCCTCTCTTTCTTTCTAAAGAGAGGGGTCGGGGGCGAGTTTTAAAAGTTAACAGCTTTATAATTAATTTTCTAATCTATAATCATATGATCTCTACATAAACAAAAATACGGAGACACAATGAAATTTAAAATATTTTCTGTACTGGCTGCAGCAGCTTTAATTCTTTCCGCATGCAGCGGAATAAAACTTCAGGACTATGAAGCTGAAAAATGCGCAAAACTCCCCGGCGAAAACACAGTAAACGTTATCAAAGACAAATGCGGGATGTGCCACAAGGGCGATTTTTCAACGAAAGAACTTATATGTTCAAGAAAAGCAATGATAACGGATTCAGTTAATGCTGGAAGAATGCCTAAATTCGGTAAACTGAGCAAAGAGGAATTGAATACAATTTTAAAGTGGGAACTGTAATAGTATTTTAATAATTCCGGCATGCCCCCTCTTTTCCCTCCATAAATGAGACGAGAGGAAGCATGCCGAAATAGTATGGGGGAAACCAATTGTTTCATCTCACTGCACAGGATACTCGCGGTCTTTCCAGTTCCACCACTTTAGCAGTTCAGGTTCATGAATTTTTTCAGATGCGAAATAGACAGCGCATCTGAATACATAGAGCACACAGCGGTCCTGAATTTTACCTGAATAATTATTGAATGATTCATAAAGCTTTTCCGGTCTCTCACCCTTCAGCTCATCAACTGATTTATAACCGATGGCATAAATATACTCAGCCATTTTTTTACCAACTCCGGGGATACGCCTTAGATCTTTAATTGATTCTGCTTTGCTTATTTTCACATCATACTCCTATCTGCTCAATACATTCCGGTGAATTGTTTATGTATGAATTAACATAATCCGACACCTGGTAGATATTCAGAGTCCCGGTGTTGAATGAACTTATTATATCCTTGTGCAGAAGATGATTATAATCACCCCCCAGCCAGAGCATAAGATTATCGCGGTCAAGAATCAGGGGCATCCTTTCATGAATCGGTTTCATTACATCCGAGGCTTCAGTTGTTATTATTGTAAAAGTTTCAAGATCATCACCGTCAGGTGATGTCCAATTGTCATAAATCCCGCAAAGAAGCATAGGGATAAAATCACCATCCTCATCTCTCCCGCAATTTATAAAAAAAGGTATTTTCTGTTTTCCCTCCTTCCGCCATTCAAAAAATCCTGCTACCGGAACTATACACCGCTTACTTTTATACGGGCTTCGAAAAGAGGGTTTCTCTGTGATGGTGTCAAATCTTGCGTTTATAAGACCGCTCCCTGTTTTGTCCGGTTTAGTCCATGAAGGGATAAGACCCCATTTCATCGGTTTAAAATTTCGTCATAGAGATCAATTTTATTCAGCTTCCCCAGAGGGACCGATTGAGCAAATCTACCGCACATTTATCTTTACCCCTGGTAATAATTATTGACATATTTCAGATTCAAAGTACATATTTTTTTAATATTCGACAGCAGCACTTAAATTATACTATTTAAAATCATACAATTAGTAAACATTTTAAACATTGTGTCGAAATATTACATACTGATTTGTAAAAAATAAACCAGCAATTATTCCTGAATATAATTTTTAGTGTAAAAAACAAAAAATTATATACCCCCGCCGACTTCGGGGTAGCAAATTATTTTCGGGGGTGCGTATGCTCCGCATACGCATAAAGTGGGGGATTACGGGGGCGCTGCCCCCGTAATCCCCCACTCCCGGCGCAGCGCGAAGCGCTGTGCCTATAAAAATAAACTGTTACCCGCCTTAAGCGGCGAGGATAATTGAGCTTTTTTTTAATAAAAGTTAAGGACTAAATTCTGAAAATAAACAATAAAAAGAAGATAATTAAAATGAAATTCAGCAATTTTAAAATACATACATATAAGGGATATGTACAGAATAATTTCCTCATTGAGGCCGATTTTATCCGGAACAGTTTAGGGAGAGACATACATGACCTGAAACTTACAGCCGTTACCCATTGCCACCCGGACCATCAGGGAGCAGCGGTGCTCCTTCGCGACAAATATAAGATCCCCGCGGCAGCTCCCCGCGATATGGATTTATGGTACTCCGGAATCGGAGGAAGATTACAGCATCTATCGGATACCCTGCAGTCACAGTTTATGGCCAAACAGATGAAACAGAATCCGAAGTCAGAATCACTCTTTTATAAAAGATTGCTTCATCCGGATTATAAACTGGATGACCGGTCACCTCTCCCCTTTTTCAGCGACTGGGAAGCTGTGAGCGCTCCGGGGCATACATCCCACAATATAATGTTCTACAACAAAAAAAACGGTCTTCTGTACATTGCAGATACAATGATCAGCAGCCGGGGAAAATTTCTCCCCCCTGTTCCTGTACTTTTCCCCTCCGCAATGAAAGAGACTCTTTTAAAAATAAAAATCCTCAAGCCTGAAATGATACTTTTCGCTCACAGCGATACCCCCATTATTCCGTATAGTGATGAGATGATTGATGAGACAATAAGAAGAATTAACTCAAAAGACTCTCTATTTATAAGATTTTTCTATCTTCTTTCCAAATTCACCGGAGAATATCGAAGAAATAAAGAACACCGGTAATTTACAAAATCATAACGATTAAAATTGGAAATCCCGGAACTTTACACATAGCCCCCTGTAATATCTAAAAAATTCTTTTTTAGTTGACAATTGTGCTTAACCTTTTTGTATTTCATATGCAAACTGTTGAATATAGACTGCAGGCAATTTAGAACCCTGCAGAATATCAGACTGGATGGAAATGGGAAAAACTATCTCCTTTCACCGGAAATACATGTAAAAAATATAGTTTAAAACAAATTTTAAAGAGGTATCAATGAAAACACGAATAACTGAAACTCTAAAGATCAAATATCCCATTATTCTGTCAGGAATGAGCTGGATAAGTATGCCGGAACTTGTAGCAGCCGTTTCAAATGCCGGCGGGCTTGGAATTCTGGCCACAGGGGTAATGAGCGCGGAAGAGACCCGTGAAGCGATCAGAAAAACACGCGAACTTACAAAAAAACCCTTTGCAGTTAACATAACATTATACTTCCCCGGCGCGGAAAAAAACGCAAAAGTAATATTCGAAGAGAAGGTACCTGTTGTAAACTACGCACTGGGTAAAGGTGACTGGATATGCAAAGCTGTACATGCCTACGGCGGAAAAGTAATAGCAACTGTAACCACTCTCAAACACGCTCTAGCTGCTCAGAAGGACGGAGCTGACGCGATTATTGTAACCGG
>PGXT01000089.1 GCA_002839285.1 Spirochaetae bacterium HGW-Spirochaetae-5
ATACCTATAAAAACTATATCACCCTTCTGATAGAACATACCCTTGGGCATATTGTCGTCACCTTTGAATTCAACAATATGAGATTCACCTTTTTTTGGGCCATCCAGTATTTTCAGATGGACCTGGACCATAACATCATACGGGTTGGTTTCATCTCCATCGGCCTGTACTATTTTTTCAACTTCGGCACGAGCGAATGTCCGCTGGTCATTAAAGTGTTTTTTCTCTACCGAATGGAGAGGTGTCGAGAAAGCTGTTAATAAAAGAGCTAAAGATAATATAATTTTAAAGTTATTTTTCATGTTAAAAACCTCAATGTTACAATTCCGGAAATGAATCATTATAAGTCAATTATTCAATATTTTTAAAAGCAAAAAAATGTAACGGGTTATTTTACCGGCCATCTTTTTTCTATTGCCTCAATGGATTTACGGAACCGCTCATCCCAGTCGCCATTAATTATAACATAGTCGGAATTTTTTTTATCAAGTATAGAGAGGAGTCTCTCTTTAAATATTTCGCGCATATGTTCCGAATCCCTCTGCGGATCCTCCACATAGGGGACATCGGTATCGGGGAAGATATACAGGTCAAATCTGTTGGCGGCATCAACCCATGGCGGAAACTCCGGCACTTTCTGAAAATAGTAATCTGAAAAGAGACGTGTTATCTCAACATCCGTGTCGACAAAGAGAAAGCGGTTAGCACTGCGGGCTTTTTTTAAAATCATCTCAGCATGAGAGGGGCCGATCTGTTTTATAATATCATATGTAACTCCGGACCCTGCAGCGTCGATGATATCTCTTGCAACTTCCGGAACAAACTCCGTGTTGTAATAACCGGCAAGCTTTCCCGTAAGCATGCTCTTCCCGGTACTCTCCGCTCCGTAGATGCAGATCTTTTTCACATAGTCGGGGCGGGCCGACTCAGCCATAAACTCCCAGTGTCGGTGCGGAGATTCTCTGATTGCCGTACCGGAAACGGGAACCTTCACTCTTTCAATGTCAAAAAATTTATGTTCAATACCCATATACTCCGCCAGATATTCGCCATACTGTTCGGAACTGATTATAAGACGAACTGCCGGAAATTTTTCCGCAAGGTATTCTGCCCATACCTTCGATACATCCCGTGACGAAACCGGTGAGTCGGGGAGCTCATCGTCGGTGTATTCAATCCGTATTGATGACTCATAACGGAATGTTTCCCAGAGCCATTTCAGCCTTATGTGCCCGGGAACCGGCTCATTCTTTTTTGTCCCGAGCAGTACTATCAGTTCATCACACTGTTCTGCCGCGAACCGTATAAGAGCCTCATGGCCTTTGTGAAGCGGAAGAAATTTTCCGATAACAAGTCCCTGTTTCATAATGCTTCCTCTAATTCGTAAGTGCTGAAAATTCTGTTCCAGTTCCATAACCCCGCCGATGCGATCAGACCGAATATTACATATTCAATCCCAACAAGGTATATCCCTTTCATGAAGTATATCGAAGCAGCTGCAATGTCAGTTATAATCCAGAGTATCCAGGTCTCTCTTTTTTTAAGCGAGAGGAGTATCTGTGCCGTAACACTCATAACTGCAACAAAGCTGTCGGCGAAGGGGAATGAAGAGGGCTCCGGGAATATTGCCGGGAGCAGGTTGTGTATATCTGATATGGAATATCCCGCCGCTGCTGTAACTGAAAGCGTAATAACCGATAGAATCAGAAAATCTCTACCGCTCATGGCTGAAATTTTAAGTTCACTTTTACTGTCTTTCTCCAGATCCGTTTCCGGATTTTTCCATCTCCACCATCCATAAACAGAAGTGAGGAGGAAATATATCTGAAGAAACATGTCCGGGTAGAGACGTACCTGATAGAATAGTATAAAGAAAAAAATCGCGTTAACAATCCCCAGCGGCCACCCGATTACAGCACCTCTTGCGCAATAAATAACACAGAGAAGTCCCGAGACTGTCCCTGTCAGTTCAACGGCACTGACCGGATAACCGGCAATACTGAGTAGTATAAAGTCAACGCTGAAAAAATTCATTAATGCGAAGAGCATACCTATTCTTTTTTTTAAATCCGATTCTCTGTTGAGAGTAAAATCGCTGCCGGCTGAAATACTTAAACTGCAGCTGAAATCTTTTTTCTGTGTAAACTTAAAAAAGTAAACAGGGTACTCCCGGATAATACCGGCAATATCAATCGAGTTGATAATTTTTCCCGATGGTGTTCTGAAGAGAACCATTGGCCGTCCCTGAAGTCCCTTAAGCGTCGGAGTCTTCTCTCCGCATGAACACCTGCTGAAGCTTATTGAAGCAGTATCTCCAGTGATGTATCTCAGAAGTGGAAGATAGGGGTTTCTCCCTCCGCTAAGTGCAATATTCCCTGTAGTACCTTCCGGAAGCTGTTCCCCATCCGGAGTCACTATTTCAGCAAAGAGATCATGGGGAAGAATATGGAATTTCGAAGGATCTTCCGGACAGCTGTATGCGACGGGTCCGGTTTCGTTAAGAGAATACATATCGATAACAGGACAGCCGAAATGATCTTCAAATTTTTTCCGGAGTGCGCTTTCGAGGTGCAGCGCCGTAGTCAGTATCGCTTCCGGTTTGTACTTAATCCCGAGACGGATATACTCCATGAAAGAGAAGGGGTCTCCCGATAGAAACACCGGTTTCATTTCGCCGATGTAAATGCCGGCGCTCTCCGGCGACTTCCAGTTTTCCGGGGAGAGATTAACCTTTGCAAAACCGGCACCATTCAGGAATGAGTGTACAGTGTGATAGGTAATGGTCTTTTTCTGGGCGCATATCTGTATCGCCGCAATTTGAGTGCTGTCATAATTTATTTTTACACCATGTCTTTCGAGTGCGTACTGTATCATGGGGTCGTAGCATCCCACGGCCCGGGGATGATTCGGGGCGGGTATGGGATGCCCCGTTGTTCCTGAAGTTGGGTTTACTATTAATCGGCTCAGGTCTGAATCATCAGGGACAATAAGTTCAAGATTTTTCTGCATATCGCCACGGGTCATCGGTGTTATGTCCGTCCATGATTCTTTAATATTGTCACTTTTTATCCGGTCGCGGAACCATGGAGTTTTTTCTTTCATAGATGCTGCCCATGAGAGAATCAACTCCGGCGGAGTCTGCAGAAACGATTCTCTTCTGTTTTTCAGATCTTCAGAAAATCCGCGGATAAATTGAGTATCCTCTCCGGTAAGTCTGTCTCCGCATTTTGTATTCCATACCGGAGAGTGGGGATGGCTCCCCATCTTGTTGTAAAGTTCAAGCCACTCATCTTTAAAAAGCGGAACTCTCTGTTTTATATCTTCAGGTGTTTCACGGTTTTCCATAGTCTACTCCCTGGACATTTTCGAGGCAGCCTCTTCGGCCTCTTTTCGCATCATCGCTTCTTTAAGTTCATTTGCTTTTTTCTGAGCCTCGGCGGTTCTGGTGAGTATTATTTTCCGTTCAACAGAATCGAGAGTGGATAGGCGGTCCCGGGCATTTTTTTCGTTTTCACCTTCGGGGAAGTAACCGGCTGCATCAAGGGCTGCTCTGCAGATCTCCTCTCTTCTTTCCGGATCTGTAATAAATTCATCAGATGATTTTACGGCTCTGGAAAGGTCAATAAGCCTTTGTGACAGCAGAAAAGATTTTATCTTTTCAGAACCGGATTTTTTTTCAATAAAGAACCGGTGTTCATAAATATAACATAGAATTGAAATCAGCTTAAGATAATTATCTGTTTCTGCTTTATTCTCTTTTTTAGAATGAAAGTTTTTGGTGATCTCTTCATCGCAGAGGGGTGCTCCGCCCAGGTCCAGCAGCAGATCATTAATAATTGCAGGAGTGTTTATTTTTACATTAACATCTGCGGTCTTTTCACTCCTCCCTGTGAATTCTCCCGGGATAAGTATCAGATGATCAATGAGTTCCTGAAGAGGGGGGCCGGGATTATTCATCTATTTAACCTCATAGTGCTGTTTTACAAAATCTTTACTGAATTTAATTAATCCGCTCCAGTCTGTAACAGGATATATATTCCATCCCATAGCTGCCGCGGTTTTAAACTGATCATCCATGGAATAAATGTTCAGAGCAAAGGTCCCCCCTGCACCGCATTTTTTTAGTGACTCCTTCGCAATCTCTAATCCGCTGTTTCCTTTCTCATCATTGTCAAACATTGTAGTGACACCATCATCGGAAATTACCAGTATATGGGTTTTTCTGGAAGAGGGTCTGCTCTCAAGATATGTTTTTCTCAGCATGTGGATAGGGAAGGCTGTACTCCCGCCGAAGAAGCCTGTGAGTATGCCCATAATCTCTTTTTTGTCTCTGACAAAACCTTTGGTTGTTATAAATTCATCAGTACCGCTCCAGAGAGTGGCCTGCACCCGTGAACCTGCACGGAGCGCTGAGAGCGATATGATCGTTCCTGCAAGAGTAAGATATGAGGTGGATGATGATGGATCGGGCATCGATCCGCTTGAGTCGATATATATGTCAAGATCTATCGGCTCCCTTGCCGGTTCGCCGCCGGGTGAGGTTCCTGAAATTCTTTCAACAGTGGTGTATCCCGGAATAAGAACGGGACTCCTCAGCAGTGAATCGAACATGCTCAGGTCCTCGAAGGGGGAGCTGATATCCCATTCGGTAACCCCTTCCGGATTCGGTTCCTTCGACTCCGGCTGCTTGACTGTGGGGAAGGGGATCAGATGGGGGATGGCTCTTTCGGTGTAATATCGTGCCGCGATTTCCGCGTCAGTCAGATATGGTTCTCTGTAGCTCTTCTGAGGTTTTGACTGCGTCTGATCAGGGGTGCCGTCAGGCGAAAATTTACCATAATCTGAAATGGTTGTTGTTCCGCCCGGTTCGTCATCGTCTATCTCTGTAATACCTGCAGGGATTGTCTTCCCGTCTCCGGGCTCTACTGCGTCCATCCATGAATCGAGTGACTCCGGATTGTCCGCAGATTCAAGAAGATACCGGTAGCAGATGGCTGCAAACTCTCCGGACCCGCGGACCCAGTCCCTTGAAAAACTTCTGATTACCCGTGACGCAAGAATCGCGTCGCCTTCTATTTCCTGTTTAACCTCTGAAGCAGTAAGAGTTTTCCGCGGCAGTGCCCAGAGAATTTCATATGTTCTCATGTAGAAATTCCAGAATTCATCTTCGGTATTATTTTTTACCGCCATGTAGACCTTCTCCATCTGGAGAGAGTGTTCTCTGAAGAGTCTGTCATTGATGAGAAGATCTTCATAGATATTGGCTATCATGGGAGCTTTAGCCTCATATCCGTGAATTGTCTGCCAGATCTCCCGGCGCGTAGATATGGTGCCCGGCTTCGTGTGCAAGAATTTCAAGCGCATAGTCACCAAGGCCAAGGGACTCTATCTGTCTCAGTGAAATTACTACACTGAAATCGGTAAGCCTTATCATTGCGAACGATCCGGTCAGCCCTTCTCTTTTCTCATCCTTTGCCGTTTCGCAGAACACCGGAGTCCGGAGTTTTACAAATGGGCTCCACAATTTCACAGCCTCATCCCATCGGACGAGCCACTTGTCTTTTAATATATCATGTTTTATTTCTCTATTTTCTAATGTCATTTTAAAGGGCTTATCCCTGCTATATAAAGTTTGTAACTGTCACGGAGAGTCCACACTATGATGTTTCTGCTTACAGCAATGGATGTAATACCTGTTTTCCATCCGGAGGGGAGAGGGTAACTTTTATTGTTTATTATAAAACTCCCATCTTTGACAAATCTGTTTACAACTCCCCCGGGGCGTATACTTTCAGGCTTAACTTCATTATCACGGATGAGTTCACTGCCGTAATAATCTGCGTGCAGCTTGAAAACATCTAATCCGTCTGTTGCATAAATACAATCGTCAATCACAGCTGCAGCAGGGAGAGACCGGAACTCTCTGCCGTACCCGCTGAATCCCCCGGCTGTTCTGAAAACGGGGGGAACTGCAGAATTATCAATGGAGAAATCTGCTGGATCTCTCCATGGTTCATTAGTGATTATTTTATGGAGTTGTTTAACTGCGGAATTATCAATGTTTTTCATTTCAAAAACAGCATTTAAAATTTTATGGTCGAGCGTCCTGATAAGTTCTGCGGCGCTTTCTCTCCCGCTTGCGGCTCCGCATCTCCATGCAAGAATGAAACCCGCTTTCCGGAAAGTATCAAATTCAATATCCGGGTCAATCGTCGAGAGAATGGAAACCCACTTTTCGATTGAAGTAATATTCTTCCCATACAGATTGAGCAGAGCATTAAAAATGTTTATCATAAATAATCCGCCATGCTCTGAGAGAAGTCTTTTATGACATGCTGCTATTGAGTATAGATGTCTTTCAAGATTTTTGAAACGCCCGTTTTTGCCTATTAATCCTTTTGATTTAAGTTTTAATAAACTTTTAAATACCGATATAACTGTTTTGTCCGTAACATTTAATCCTTCATCGAAGAGCGGATTGAGCAGACCGGTAAAGATATTCAGAACATCCTCCGGGTCAGATGAGCTGTCACCTGAACTGAAATAGTCAAATGCGGAGTTGAGCGCTGTCCTGTTCCTCTCTAGGGATTCAGCGAATTTTATATTTGTTACTCTTTCCATTTGAGCCATCTTAAGTATCCGCTGTAGCGCTGATGGAGATATTTTAAAGTAAGAATATCATCGAGCATGGGGCCGTAGAGTTTTCTTCCCGAGGAGATTTCATTCATCATCCGCTCAATCTGAACAAGGATCTGCTGCGCGTCCTTTTCCCCCACACCTTCAAGACCTTTCTGGAACTGCTCAAGGAGTTTACCCGCGGGATCGGTTTTGTCAAGCCCCGCACGGTCGAATTCGGCGCATGAAAGATCGAATATATTTTTGATCCAGCTTATTCTGTCATGCCTGTAGACTGTATTTTCAGGCTGTTCAAAAAACGGTGAGTCGCTGTTCTGGATTAGTTTGTCCTGTAAAACGAAGGGGAGCACGTGACGCACATCTTCAAACTCCGCCTGCTTATTCCCTCTGAAGTACGCAAGAGCTTTAATGTAACTTAAGATTGTCATGAAAGTTCTGACGGAGAAGCCGTTCAGCGTCTGATACGACAGGTCCTTGAGCTGATCTTTTCCCGTCTCCTCCCGCATAAGCTGAGCTATATCGCTTCCTGAAGTCTTTGCGTTGTCCTTGGTTTTATATTCAATCTGCTCTCCGCTCGATTCCAGAAGTTCAAACTGTGATGCAAAATACTCAATCCGCCGCATAAGAAGATCCGGTATCTCAACTTCAAGTATCTCTTTATTGATTCTGGTGATTTCATCCTCGCTGAAAACAATCTCCTCCGGTACCGACTCCTCGGGTTTTATCCCCTGCTCAATCCTCTGGAGCAGCTGCCTGAGAAAACGTGAATTAAAATGAAGAGCCTTCACCACTATATCTATCCTGTCACGTAAAGCCTCAATGACCTGGTACGTCCCGCCCCCTGCGTCGTCATTTGCAGTCAAAAACCATGCCGCATCGGGACAGTCGAAAACCTGATCCAGAAGTTCGGCATAATTCTCGCTCATAACATTCAGCAGCGCCGACTGGGTTCTTGTAGGTATTCTGTTGTACTCATCTATAATTTTTACTCTCATCCCCAGCCATCTTCTCCAGGCGATTTTAATCTCGTCCATGCTCTTTGCGTTTACCATGTCCGAAGGGAGAGGGTTGCCCAGTAAATCTGATACGGTCATCTGAGGCTGTCCGTGCTGTACCGCGCGCTTGATATCTTCCATTGAATAACCGGCAAGGAGACCCATGATCATGGCGCTGGATGTTTTCCCCCGCCCGGGGCCACCCACGAGAAGACACTTCTTCCTGGTGACCAGTGTAAGCAGCGGGAGCAGAATAAAGCTTGCGTAACTCTGCCCTGTTGACAGCACCACGCGGCTTTTGTTGTCACCTATAGTATATTCATTGGGAGTGGTATCGTTGTACTCTATATCGCAGAAGGGATTTATAATTGCATAATTAGCTATCCAGAAGTAGGCTTTTCTCAGCTTCTCATCAAGTCCGTAATCACCGCTCTCCTGGGCTTCGTCCGTTTTTACCGGAGCGCTGTAGAGGTCCGCTATATCAAATTTTTTACCCGCAGTCCCTTTTCCCGGAGAAGTGGGGGATTCCGGAACCTTCCCTAAAATTTTATGCTCTTCCATTTTTAATGCTCCTGTCAAGTGGGGGGATGCTTTACATGTTAATTTAATATATTCTAATTATATTTCAAGGGAAAATTTTTGTCTGAATCGTGATTCACATGATTAAAAGATTAGAATGATGCTGTATTATATACGATTGCATTCTCTTTAGAATAATTTTTTTTAAATTGCGGCATTTGAATAACTGTGACCAGGATAGTTCTGAAGTTTGAAATTCAGATAGTAAATATTTCCAGGAGGAGCGTATGCTTCGCATACGCTGAAATGGGGGCTTGTGGGGGCGCTGCCCCCGCAAGCCCCCATTTCAGGCACAGCGCGCAGCGCTGTGCCTTTGAAAAAAATCTAATATTTCTTGACATTATAAACAAAGATTTTATATATGCAACTAGTTGAATACTTCTGATTTCAGAAAATCAGTAATTAAAGGGGAGAGCATTCTGCGCAAGCAGCTGCTGAAGTGTAATTTATGGCGTTGTCACATTCAATACTTGCAACTCTGGTAGGAAGAGGTAAACCGTGCAGCGGTTACGATCTCGCCAAGGAGTTTAACAGTTCGGTAGGATTTTACTGGAAAACTACCCATCAGCAGATCTACAGGGAGCTTGCAAAGCTTGAGAGTGAAAAAATGCTCACCTCGGAACTGATTAAGCAGAAGGACAGACCTGATAAAAAGGTCTACTGCGTTACTGATGAAGGACGGGCTCATCTTATTAAATGGATTGCTCAGCCGTCAGAGCCGAGCCCTATTAAAGAGGACATGCTCGTTAAGATGTTTGTCGGTTTCCTGGTCCCTAAAGAGATGCTTATAGAAGAACTAGAACAGCTTAAAATTATTCATGAAGAGAAGCTAAGACTTTTCCGTGAATATGAAAAGAAATTCTTTTCCGATGTAAGATCGCTCCCGGAGAAAGGTAAATTCCGCTATCTGAATTTACGGAGCGGCATAAGTTTTGAATCAGGCCATATCAAATGGTGTGAAGAAGCTATAGATTTTTTAAAAAATGAATTTGAATAAAAACAGGAGAAAAAGATGAAGACAAGAATAACTCAACTTTTCGGCATTAAGCATCCGATAGTACTCCCGGGGATGAGCTGGATCAGTACACCGGAACTCGTTGCTGCTGTATGTAATGCGGGTGGAATCGGCTGGCTTGCAACAGGTCCTCTCTCCACAAAAGAGACTGAAGCGGCAATTATCAGAATAAGAGAGCTGACAAAAAAACCATTCGGAGCGGGCGCTACACTCCTGATGCCGGGCGCGAAGGAGAATGCTGAAGTTCTACTCGATATGCAGGTGCCTGTAATAAATGTATCTCTCGGTAAACCCGATGATATAGTAAAGAGAGCTCACAAATACGGCGGAAAAGTAATCCAGACAGTTATCGGTGAAAAACATGCAATGTCAGCTATTAAAGGGGGCGTTGATGCTCTTCAGGTGACAGGTTATGAAGCTGCTGCACATGGCGGAAAAGTTGCAAATCTCTGTCTTATCCCTTCAATCAGAGAAAAAACCGATATTCCCATAGTTGCTGCAGGGGGATTCGCCACAGGTCAGGGACTTGTTGCTGCTCTTGCTCTTGGTGCCGATGCGGTTGCAATGGGGACAAGACTTGCTACAACAAAGGAGAGCCCGGTTCATCCAAGAACAAAGCAGGCTCATCTTGATGCAGGTGTTGAGGATACACTTTATTCAGATCGTTTTGACGGTTTATGGTGCCGTGTTCTTAAATCAAAGTCAGCTGAAAAATCAATCAAAGGCGGAATGAACCTTTTTAAAGCCGCATTAGTAGGACCTGCAATTGCAAAATCGCTGGATCTGCCTCTGATGAAAGTTATGCTTGGGATGCTTGCACAGCCTGACAAGATGATGACGCTGGCTCATATGGCTACAGCATTCGGAAAAATTCAGGCAGCTACAGAAGAAGGGGACTGGGATAAGAAGGGAGTTGAACTTATCGGACAGTGCTGCGGTCTGATTCATGATATGCCCACGGTTAAAGAGACTATCGAGAAGATTGTTAAGGAAGCGGCTGCAACAAACACTAAAATGGCAGGAATGTTCAAGTAAATATATTTATCACTTTCTAAAAGGCTGTCCCGAATGGGGCAGCCTTTTTTTTGGCCCCCTGAATCCCGGCTATGACTTAGGGAGATTATTCTTTACTGTTTAATTTTATTCATCTTTAAAGCAGCACCCATGGCAAGTAATGTCTGATTTCTATCTTCCATGTTAAGAGCCTGCTCCATCCCCCCTGCGTCGAGGTTCATATTTATCGCTTCTTTCGTAAGGCGGAGCCCCATTGGATTTTTGGTAATCATAATTCTTGCAAACTCCATTGCTGTTTCGTGAAGTTTATCTCTCTCTACAACTCTTGTTACAAGTCCCAGGTTCCACGCCTCTTCCGATGTCATGAATTTACCTGTGTACATGAATTCATAGGCCCGTCCTGCACCTATCATTCTCGGCAGGAGATAGCTGCATGCCATATCTGCCCCGCCCAGTCCTATGTTTATATAAGCAGCACTGAATTTCGCGTCGGGGCTTATTATTCTTATATCGGATGAAAGAGTAAAGCTGAAACCCTGTCCGGCAGCAGCACCGTGAACAACAGCAATAATCGGCTGAGGGGCCCGTCTCATATGGAGGTTTATACGTGCAAGTCTTGCCTGGAATCGGTAGAATTCCTCGGTACTCCAGTGTGGAACGGTATCCATCGATTCCTTCATATCGAGGCCGGCGCAGAATCCTTTTTCACCGTTGCCTTTGAGGATTACAATGACTGTTTCAAGATCATAAAGTCTCTCTCTCCAGAAATGCTCCAGCTCCTCCATCATCAGGTGTGTAACCGCATTGTAGCTTTCAGGCCTGTTCAGTGACAGCTGCATTATCCCCTTCTCAAGTATTTCGGTCTGAATTGTTTTATAGTCCATTTTCAACCTTCCACTATTTGATTTGTCACGGCATAAAATTTTTATTAGACAATTGTATTAAGTTTTTATGTTAAAAAGTCAATCTAAAATAGAATATAATTAATCCGGCCGTACGGTATATATGGCTTGACAATTTATATGGTTTATTTAAAATTTTATAAGATGCTTCTATCCGGCTGTTTCGGGAAAACTGTTTATTGATGATTTACATTTACTGTTTTCCTGTATCTTCCGGGCAAAGCGCAGTTATTAGTTTTCAACCGTTATCATATATAGCTGATACCGGCAAATAATTCAAAATACAAATGGAGGATTTTATCTTTATGAAAAAATCACAGATCTTAAAACTTTCTTTGGCTGCATTTATGGCTCTAGCTTTCTGCGCAACCGGTTTTTCTTATAATCTTGGCGGGAAGGAGCTTGTAAAAAATGGAGCAGGTTCAAGAACTAAATTCATGATGAAAGTATACTGGGCTACACTTTATGTTCCGCAGGAGCTTAAGGGCGCAGCAGATACACAAATAATCGATGCAGACCAGCCTATGGCTATAGATCTTTATATAACTTCCGGTATGATTACAAAAGACAAATTCGTCAGCAGCATCGCGGAAGCATTTGACCAATCAGCTAAAGCCGGTTATGCAACTTCAGACAAACAGGCGTATATCAATCTTTATAACAGTGTAACTATGGCTGAAGGTGATACAGTTTCTAATCGTTACGAGCCGGGCAAAGGTTTGACAGTTGTTCATTCCACAAAAGCCGGACAGAGCAAAGTTCTTGGAACTCTTAAAGGTCTTCAGACTAAAAAAGCTTTCTGGGGAATTTTTATATCTTCAAAACCTATTCAGGGTTCATTGAAGAATAATCTTCTTGGCAGATAATTAAGTATTTTATTATATTTAAAATCCCCCGGTGCCGTAAGGTCCGGGGGATTTTTTATTTAATGACAAAAGCTTTATCCCTTCACTGATTGATAATAGTCAATTCAACTCTTCTGTTATATTGGGTAGTATCAGATCTTTTTTCTTTATTGTACCCTGAACCTCTGGTCTGAATACGATCTTTTTTAATACCGGATTTTATTAAATAATCTTTAACTCTTTCTGCTCTCCGGAGGCTTATGTCTATATTTGCTTTATAAGAGCCGATACCGTCTGAATATCCCTCAAGAATGAGCTGAGATGATTCATTCTTTCGTAAATATTCTATAAGAGAATGAAGATAGGGGATGTGGTTTAATCGTATTTCACTTGAGTTAAAATTGAAGTAGATATACTGAGGTGTGAATTCCGTCTCAGTTGCTGGTTCTAATTTGATTTCGGCCGTATGAATTTTATTTTTACCGGTGAAGAATTCAACAGCAAAAGTTTTTACACCCGATCCGGCCGGAATAGCAAGAATTCTTTTTGTATCAGAATCTGCTTTTATATTTATTATCCCTGCCGGGTCCGGGGTCTTTGTTTCAAAACGTACCGGCCAGGAATTTTTCCCCAGTGATTTGAAATAAAGAATTTTTATTTTAATTTCATCAGTTTTTTTGTAATCTGCAGAATTTATTCTTAAAGTGAATAGTTCCGGAACAGTTTTTAAAACTTCTTTGCCTGTTTTTATGATAAAAAAGTCGTAGCTGCCGTTTATTCCATTAGTATTTGATGATATAATAACTGAACTATCAGTTAATTCAGTTATTGAAATTTCATCCCCTGAACTGTTTACAGGATTTTTTAAACCTTCAATTTCGCTGATCGCACTATCCGGGTCATCAATAAAGAAAATATCCCGGTTTTTTGGATCATCTTTCCTGAAGCCGGAAGCGAATGAACCCGATCTGAATGCCGATTTCTTATACATGTAGATTTCAACAGTATTATTTTTTGAAACTCCCGCTGTACGGACATCCTCCCAGGAATCATTGGTGCTGGAAACCCGGATTACTGTGGTTCTGGAGCTGTCATTGGCCGGGGACCTTGTAAAATAGAGAGCTGTTCCGTCATTTGTGATAAAGGGATTTATTTCGTCATCGGCTGTATTTACTGCACCAAAGAGAAGTTCAGGCTTGCTCCATTCATCACCGTTTTTTTCTGAAAAATATATGTCATAGGAGGGTTTATCCACTGACATTTTTTTAAGACTGCCCGGTCTGTTCGATGAGAATAATAAAAATTTTCCGTCTGCTGATATATATGGGGATATTTCATCTGAGTCACTATTCAGTACAGTTGCGTTCTTCGGCTCTGTCCATTTTTTATTTTTAAATTCGGTAAAGAAGAGGTCGCTGTTTGTCTCCCCCTTGACTTTTCTTGCGAATATGAAATATTCGTAGTTTCCGGTTACCGCACAGGAAGTTTCATCACCATCGGTATTTATATTTTTAAGAAATGAATCATTTATAGGAGATTCCGCCTGAAGCTGAAGAGCAATGAGAATTATCATCATTACAGTTGTAAACTGTTTAATACGGATATTTTTCATAAAAATAAAAACCTCAGATCAAATTATATCATTTATATTATCGGAAAAAACAGTTTAAAAATGGAGCGATTAACAGATGTTTATCAATAATTGACAGTAGTAATATTTAAAAATATATTTTAGTGCAAATAAAAAAAGTGTTTATCCCCGCCGCCTCCGGCGGTAGCGGTTTATTTTTGGGGGCACAGCGCTTCGCGCTGCGCCTGAAATGGGGGATTACGGGGGCAGCGCCCCCGTAATCCCCCATTTCAGCGTATGCTGAGCATACGTCTCCCCGGAAAGAATTTGCTACCGCCGGAGGAAGCGGAGGTAATAGAGCTATTTTTAATTCAAAAATATAAGGAATAAATACTGAATGTTTATCAATAATTGAACATATTAGTGGATGATGATTCTGATTACTACCGGTTATTATAAAAAAGAATATATTTGACGAAAATCAGGCTGATATTTCTACGGGGATGTTTATTTTTATAATGTTTCCGCAATTCTGCCATTCTATATCGCAAAACTGCTGAATAAGCATAAGACCCCTCCCTCTTTCGCGGAGGAGCGGTTTGATTTCGTGAACCGTGAATTTGTGGAAATAATCAAATCCGGGTCCTTCATCTTCTATCTCTATCTGAATGCCCTTCGGCATCAGTGATATTTTTACAAAAACATTTTTAGCAGGATCCCATTTGTTGCCATGTTCCATCGCATTGATTATAGCTTCATCAAGGATAAGATTCAGGTCAAGGAGATCTATGCAGATACGCCCCTCAATCCCGGATAGTTTTTCCTTGATAAGGGTTATAATGCTGTTTTTGAGTTTTTTTGTCGTGGGGAATTTCCCCTGATATAGTATCATGTTATGGAATTATCTGTAATTTAAATTTTATAAGAATTATTCGGGGTGGGGAGATTCGAACTCCCGACTTCTTCGTCCCGAACGAAGCGCGCTACCTGGCTGCGCTACACCCCGGTCATTATTCATACATTTAAGTAAATGTGAAATTGTAAATGTCATTAGTCAATTATTTTATTATCAGACAGGTGAAATATGTATAATTTTTCAGTAATACCATCTAAATGAAAAATAATTCTACCCTTCCTTCCAGGGATGATTAGCCTTAGTGTTGATTTGTTCAAGGCAGATTAATAATTAAAAATAAGGTTATTCCTGATTATTGGCGTGATTTTTTTTCGTCTCTATGTACTATTATAGTATTCATGAATTAATTCAGGAAGTAAAAGTAATAAAAAATACTTGCGCCTTGAACTTAATTTTTTATTCTGCATTATGCGGGGTGTGGATAATGAAATTTACTTATGCATTTGTAAATAATGTTCCGGTTATTAGTTTTATCCGCGATGACGGGAGTCTTCTGAATAGTGATGTTGATGTTTTCGGCAGGGAGGTTCTTGAAATCACAAAGGATGACGTATACAAGGTTGTTATTGATTTAAGAAATAATTCATATCTCAACAGTTTTGGCCTTGGGGAACTTATCAATATAAGAAATTATTTTCTTGATAAAGGGATAACAACAGTTCTCATCGTTACAAGTAAAAAGATTATCAAATTGTTCGATATGGTTGGAATCGGCGATTTGTTTGAAACAATTGAATCAGAGAAAGAAATTTGATGGCGGGGTTTGTATGAGTAATGGTAATGAATTATACTCACCATTTATAGAAAGCGGAATAATAAAAAAAGAGAAATACAGATTATTCAGGGTAAAGTAGTTTATGCTTCGATGCAGACAACGTATACTTCTCTTTACATTCTTATGAATCTTCTAAAGAAGCATAGTCTGCCGGTGCCTGAGCTTGGCCTTGGTTTTATTCCATATTCATATCAGAAAATTGTTATTCTATACAGTGAAGTCGTAACATATATAAAAAAAATGTTTAAATCCGGTGATTATAAGTTTATATCTAATCATGAATATATAATCCGTACACTGGATGAGGGGAGTATCTGTTTCTCCATGCTTTCCAGAAAACTCTTTGTGCGAAGATATGTGCAGATTAAAACTGATGCCATAGAGTATCTTCTTGATGTTCAGAAAAACAGCGAGACCCCTATTTTCATTTTTCCTCAGGTTGTGTTCTGGAACAGGAATCCGGAAAAATCGGGTTCAATACTGAATTCCGAGGCGGTCGGCGACAGGGGGCTTTTTTCCGGCATGATAACCATGTGGAAGAGCGCGACACCTGCCTTTGTCAGAATCGGTAAACCTGTAAACTTGAAAGAAGAGCTTGAAGCGCAGGGCGGAGGGGATGTTAAACATCTCGCCAGGCAGATCCGGAACAGTCTCATGGAGATATACAATTATGAAAAAAGAAGTATTCTCGGCCCGCAGATAAAAACTCAAGCTGAGATGATGGAGAAAGTTCTTTATCATAAAAATGTTCTCGATGTAATTCAGCAGGAGATGAGCGAGAAGGGTGCTCAGGAGAAAAAATTAAGAAGAAAAGCCTATGGTTATCTTAAAGAGATAGCTGCGGATTTTTCTATAGTTTATATAAGATTTTTTAAAGCTACCAACGATTATCTGTTCCGGAAAATTTTTGACGGAATCCATTTCGATATAGAGGATTTTAAAAAACTTCGTGAAGCTTCCAGTCAGGGACCGATTATACTTGTTCCCAGTCATAAGAGTCATATGGACTACATCATTATTTCAAGCATGTTTTACCATAATAAACTGATTCCGCCCCACATACTATCAGGATCTAATCTTACATTTTTCCCCATGGGTAAAATATTCAGAAGATCCGGCGCTTTTTTTATGAGAAGAACCTTTAAAGGTCTTAATCTCTACGCATCTGTTTTTAAGCAGTATGTTAAAACTCTGATAAATGAAGGATACACGATAGAATTTTTTATTGAGGGTACAAGGTCAAGAACCGGTAAAGTTGTTCAGCCTAAAATGGGTATGCTTAAATACCTTATTGAGGCCATAGATGAAGGCTATAACAAAGACCTGGTTTTTGCGCCGTTAACCGTAAATTACGACAGGATTCTCGAAGAGAATTCATACCTGAAAGAGCTTAAAGGTAAAGAGAAAACAACAGAATCCACATCCGGTTTTATTAAAAGCAGAAAGCTTATTCAGAGAAAATACGGATCTGTCTATATGGGATTTAATGAGCCCTTTACCCTAAGCGAAGTGAGAGAAAAGTTTTTAAAAGAAAAAAATATATCCGATATTGATCTATTAACCGAAGAATTGGGATATTATATAGTTAAAAAGATAAATGAGGCTGTTATTGTTACCCCATTCGCTATTACTACAGCGGCGCTGCTTAATACTACAGCCCGGGGTTTTACAAGGGAGTCGATAAAGAAAAGAATTGAAATACTCCTTTCATATCTATGGAAGACGGAGTACAAGCTGACGGAAGGCCTTCGTGATATTTCTAATATCGATAGTATTATGGACCTCGTCTTTGATTCGTATTCCCGGGACGGGATTATAAGCAGGGTTGATGCCTCCGGTGAAGTAAAAAATGATGCTGCTGCACAGAGTGAAGAGCTTTATATTATAGATCATGATCAGAGAGGACGTGTAAATTTCTATAAAAACAGTATTACACATATGACTCTCCCTGTAAATATGATCTCTCTTGCGGTACTGATTACTTCAACAGATAAAAAAACTACGAAGAGCCGGATATCTGCTGAATTTGAAAGAGTCCGTGATGCTCTTTCGAAGGAGTTTGTGTATCCCGACCTGTTGAATGATACCGATACTGTAATCGAAAATACTCTTTCTCATTTTGTCTCTGAAGGTATAATTAAAATTGAAGGGAAAGATGTTCTCTTCGACGAAGCCGGTGATGAAGTGCTGAAATTTTTCGCAGGGATGATTCAGGATTATATTGAGTCTTACCTTATTGTTCTTAATACAATTGCTGATTACCGTGTAAAGGAAGTTTCGAGAAAAGATTTTACAATAGCAGTTCGAAAGCATGGCACAAGAATGTATCATCTAAGCGAGATACAGTGTTCTGAATCCCTTTCAATGATCAATTACAACAACGCTATTGACAAGTTTATTGATGCCGGAATTTTAAAGCAGTATGGTGATTCTAAAAAACTCCAGTTGACCATACTTGAGAGCGGAAGAGCACGTTTAAAAACCCTCTTTAATAAAGAGGGTGGCCGCAGGCCGGGAGATTTGAAAAGTTTAAAACACTTAAATTTTTATTCTAAACATCCGGTATTGCATACCGGAAATCCCCCGTTTCGCTTTGCTCAACACCCCCCTTTGTTAAAGGGGGTTAGCAAACTCACGGTTTACTCACTCTCCTGCCGTCAATAAGCGCCTTTACCGGAGCCAGCCCGTTAACTGAACCCTGCTCGATCGCTTTTAGAACCGCACCGCCCCCTGTAAATATATAGTATTCGGGTGAATCGATTGCTGCTATATATAGTCCCGGTAGAAGCCGTTTCAATTCCTGCATGGTATCCCCTCCGCCGTAGAGTTTTACTGATCCTCTTGTTTCGTCAATGAGCTGGTCAAGCGCGATAGTCCCCTCGTTGAAATATGGCGTGTACCCCATTACGGCGTTGACAAAAACGGTTTTTGCCTTATGGAAAACATCCGCAACATCGGGCTCTGTAAAACTTCCGGATGCCACGTCGTAAATATAATTAAGTTCCATCCCCTCTTTCAGAGTCCGTATATCGATTGTTCTGTATCTCCCCTCTTCTCTTGCGTCGGGAACATCTGATTCAATTATAAATCTGAGTTCTATTATTTTGCCCGGGTACTGCTTTGCAAAATCAACAAATTTTTTTGCCGACTCCATATCGTCATCATCTATCCCTTTTATCTTTATCCCGTATTTCGCAGCAAGATAAGCATTATAAATAACTCCTCCAAGAACCAGATAATCGGCCCGGCGTATAAGCGCATAGAGGGGATCTATCTTTGTATCGAATTTTGCTCCAGCCACAACAGCTAAAAATGGCTGCTGCGGGTTGTAGATTCTATCCAGGTTTGCAATCTCCTTCTGCAGCAGAAATCCGGCATAAGAGGGGAGATATTTACATACCGAAACTGTAGATGCATGATCCTGCCAGGAGCCGAATGCGTCGTTCACAAAAATGTCTGCAAGACCGGCAAGCTGATCTGCAAACCTCTCCCTTGTTTCATCTTTTGCCTCTTCTCCGGAAAACCATCTTGTGTTGGGAAGATAAATACCGTCAATTTCATCAGACTTCAATTCACGGATTAAATGATTAATAGATGTTTCCAGTCCCGGATAACCCTTGTCTCTATCGGGGAGAAATTCGGGAATTTTAAGTTTTATGTGGAGCTTCTGCTGGAGATAATTTACGATGGGCACAACAGATGTTTTTTCGCTGATGGTGATGCTGCCGCTCTTTTTGTCTCGAGGGCGTCCAACGTGAGTCATTAGGATTATCTTCCCTCCACGAGCATTTATGTGATACATGGTTCCCAGAGTGGCATCAATTCTATAAGGGTCATGTATAATTCCATTTTTAACCACATTGTGATCCACGCGGACAAGTACTATTTTACCCTTAAGATCCGCATCCTGTATAAGCGGAAGACTCAATTCATTTTGCATGACATACCCCCTGTTGTTACTGGATTATAATAACAGCATTTACGGGCATTATCAACTTTTAATGTCAGACAAAAAAAAGAGTAAATGCAGATGAATAATCTGCTTGTAAATTTTGATATTTCAATATGTATCTAATGTTTCGATCGGATGATTTCTCATCAAATAGTTTTCTATTTAATACCGGAAAATCTCCCGGCTACTTCGGCAGGCTCAGCACATCGCTTTCGGCCACCCTCTTTAATAAAGGGGGATGTTGAGCAAAGCGAAACGGGGGGATTTCAGGTTTATAGCTGATAAATTATTTATAACACTGCAATTTAAACTTTCATTTTTTTATGCAAAATCACACGGTTACATATCTATTTTATATATACTACAAATCAGGAGGCAGGTATGGAATTTGAAATACTTTTTCTGTTATGCTTTTCGCTTCACAATCTGGAAGAGGCTCTCTGGCTCCCCGCGTGGTCAAGGCATGCAGAGAGGTATCATAAAGCAGTCGGTGAGAATGAATTCAGGAAAGCGGTAATGGCAGTTACTGCAGCAGGGTATCTTATAACGTTTCAGTATTTTGTTTTCCAGCCGGACGAAATTTCAAAATATATTTATTCCGGTTTTATACTCATGATGGTAATGAACGTTGTGTTCCCTCATATTGCAGCGACGTTTGTGCTGAAAAGATATGCTCCCGGAACTTTAACGGGATTATTTCTGAATGCTCCGGTTGGAATTTATCTGCTGAATAGAGAGATTAACGGCATGAACGATCTGGTCGGAGTTATTGCCGCAGGTATTGCTGTTTCGATTGTTTTTTTAGCTATGCTGAAATTGATTTTTGCCAGGTGCGGTGGGTGAATCTATCCTATAAGATACGAACCTGTACCTACAGCTGTCTGTTTTTCGTCAGAGCCCAGCATCTCCATCTGGACAACGGCGACTTTATTCCCTGCACGGACAACTTTTGAGATGCATTCAAACTTATTCCCGGAACCTGGTCTCAGGTAATCTACACGCATATTAAGCGTACTCATCATGCTGAACCTGTGCATCATCTCTCCAATGGTCATACCTTTCATTTTACTAAGTGCATGTGCCTGGGCAATGATTCCGCCAGAAAGGTCGATTACTGATGAAATAACACCCCCATGCAGTATCTGATGGATGTAGTTCCCGTAGAGATCCTCCCGGGAGTCTATTGATATTACAGCTCTTTCCAGGCTGAGCTCTGTAACTTCTATACCGAGAAGCCTGTTAAATGGCATTTTTGTATTGTAGACATCCATGAGCATGGAGAATATCGAGGACATAACTTTTTCAGACGTAACATCAGGAATAGTGTTAAGGTAATCGTTGCCAATATTCTGTTTGCTTAAAACAGAATCTATCGTTTCCTGGAATTTATTCATTATTGCAGTTTATCAATATACGGACATAAGATAAACCCGCATTCTGCAGGACGGAATGCGGGCATTTTTACATATTGAATCATTCTTATGCTAGCTGATAAATATCGAAAAAATAATTTCTGTTTGCTCTTTTGATTTGAACTGTCCAGCCTTCATTTTGAAAAAAAGTCTGAAAGTTTTTTGCCTGAGAATAAGACATAACTACTGTCGGATGAATTGTACAGAATTTTGTATCATCCCAGTTTGTTCTTTTCATGGATACCCATGCTTCAGATATAACCTGTTTCAGTGCAGCTTCTTCGTGGCTTGCTGCTACTTTCAAATCATTTATTGTAAACCCTGCCATCTTGATCTCCTTATCGCAAAAAATAGTATTATATATTATAAAATAATAATAAAGGCTAATATGTCAATACAAATATCGGGAATGATGGTTTTTATTTTATAATTAATTTTCAGTATTTATTCCTTAACTTTTCTAAAGTAAAAAAAGCTCTATTTTACCCGCCGCCGAAGGCGGCGGGGATATATATTTTTTTGTTTTTTACTCGAAAAATTATATTTAGGAATAATTACTGATTAATTTTACAGAATAATAATAAAATTACTTAATATATCCGGGTAGTTCTGGAAACCCCCTTTTGCCGATTGTATGAAGACTTTTTCTGTACAATTTAAAATAAGGTATGGAGGTCCGGCAATGGGGCTGTGTTTGGGTATCCGGATTTTCATTTAGAGCTTGACATCTGGACGCTTTTAATTTAATATGCAATAAGTTTCATATAAAGTTTGTATGTGAGGTATAGATGAAAATTACAGTTCTGAACGGAAGTCCAAAAGGGGATAACAGTGTAACTATGCAGTATGTGAAATTTATTGAGAAAAAAAATTCTCAACATCAGTATAATTATATAGATATCGCTCAGAAGATTAACAAAATTGAAAATGATATAGAATTTTTTAACAGTGTTATTGAAGAGATTAAAAGTTCGGACATAATAATATGGGGATCCCCTTTATATGTATGCCTTGTTTCGATCCATTTTTTTGACCATACAGCACAGAATTATTTAAGAGGGATATGTGAAGATCTTAACATGAATTTTGCCGGAGGTTTTTCTCCCGATATGTATGATATTATGAAAGATTCGGAAAGGGAGAAGCTTCTCCTCTTTGCAGAATCTGTATTTGAAACTGCCGGGAATAAGCTGAAAACATCGGGAAGTTTCAGGAAACCTGATTATGCAATGCCTCTTTACATTCCTGTGACTCCTGCCGCAACGGTTAATACCGGTGGAAAAAAGATTCTTATTCTTTCAGACCGTGAGTATTCCGGTGATAATATGGACCGAATGATTAAGCAGATTCAGGGTGCTTTTGGTGTAGATGCAAAGCATATAAATCTTTCAAGTGTGGATATCAAAGGTGGGTGTCTGGGGTGCTGTGAGTGCGGATTTGATTACAGATGTATCTATACCGGGAAAGATGGTTTTATCGATTTTTACAATGAAGAAGTTAAGAAAGCTGATATTATTATTTTTGCAGGAGAGATCCGGGACCGGTATCTTTCGGCTAAATGGAAGCAGATGTTCGACAGGGCATTTTTTAATACACATACTCCAACACTTACGGGGAAGCAGGCAGGATTTCTTCTTTCCGGGCCCTTAAAAGAAATTTCCAATCTGCGCGAGATTATCCAGGCGTATTTTGAATGGCAGGGAGCAAATTTAGCAGACATAGTGACCGATGAGAACTCTCCGGCAGATATTGATAAACTTATTGACAATCTTGCGGCGAAACTTTTGAAATTTTCAGATTCGGGATATGTTCCGCCTGCGACTTTTCTTGGAGTCGGGGGGATGCGTATTTTCCGTGATGATATCTGGGGGCGGTTGAAATTTGTTTTTCAGGCGGATTATAAGTACTACGAAGAGAACGGAATTTTCGATTTTCCTCAGGATGACGGGAAGGCGATAGAGATAAATGCAAAGATGATTGCGCTGACGGATAATCCTGATATGCGCGAAAATGTGCGTAAGATGATCAAGACCGAGATGGTTAAACCGATGAAGTATGTTGTTGATAATAAATAGAAAAGAGTGCGTGAATATGTATTCGCGCACTCTTCAGTAATTCGTTACCGGGAGCTTGTGAGTTATAAATGCAGAAGGTCAGTGATCAGTTTGTTCCGATTCAGGATAGAATCAGAAAGTTTAAAAACCGTTTTTTTCTTCCGCGATATCTGAGGGATATAAAAAAAATCGGTATCGGCGGGATATCCGGCGGGAATAGTGTTGAGCTTATTACTGATGGGGATGTTTTTTTTACCAGTATAATCTCCTCAATAGAAAATGCTGAAAAGAGCATAAATCTTGAAACGTATATATTCAAAAGTGATACAGTGGGGATGCTTATTGCAGAGAAACTGGCGGAAAAAGCTGCTAGCGGAGTTGAGGTTAATGTTATCTACGATTCCATCGGATCTCTGACATCCTCTACGCAGATGTTTAATATGATGCGTAAGTCCGGAGTTGAGGTTATAGAGTATCATCCATTTGTTCCATGGAGGAGATACTGGGGCCTGAGTTTCCGGGATCACCGGAAAATTCTGATTATTGACGGGACCATCGCGTATATAGGCGGGATAAATATCGGGAAGGAGTATGCCGGAAAGAAGTTCAACGGAGGGAACTGGCGGGATACCCATGTTAAAATAGAAGGACCTGCTGTTTTTGATATCCAGTTTTTCTTTATGGAGAACTGGTATAGAAACGGGGGTGCGGTGATGAACAGCAGGATCTATTTCCCGGAGCTTAAGAAGTCCGGCGAAAAACTCCTTATGATTCTCTGCTCCGATGCAAGGCGAAAGGTAAAACCGGTTCAGCAGTCATATATATCCGCCATACGGAATGCCAGAAATTCAATTTATATTACAAATGCCTATTTTATCCCCGACGCGAAAATTTACCGGTCTCTTGTTAAAGCGGCTGAAAGGGGGGTGGACGTAAGTCTGCTTCTTCCCGGGCAGTCTGATATCCCCTTTGTCAGGTATGCAAGCAGATATCTTTACAAGAGGTATATGCGTAAAGGTATTAGAATATTTGAGTATGACGGTTCAATTCTTCATGCAAAGACTGCTGTTATTGACGGAATATGGTCTACGGTGGGCTCTTCAAATCTGGATAGGAGGAGTTTCAGGAAAAATCTTGAGATGAATGCTGTAATTCTTGATCAGAACTTCGGTGAGCAGATGGAACAGGTCTTTCTGAATGATCTTGAGAGGACCAGGGAGGTTACTCTGCAGGTTTTCCAGAAACGGAGTTTTGTCGAGTTTTTTATCGAATGGCTCTGTTATCGATTCAGAAATCTTTTCTGAAAAAACCTTGACAATTACTGTATGTGGAAATTAATGCTCTTAATCAGGGTTATATATGATTTTTGAAAGAGCAAACACAGGTTATTTTATAGCGTTCGTTTTACTGGGAGCAGTTCTGGGGTCGGCGCTGGGGAACTTAATTGTTAAATTTATTCCTGCATTAAAAGAGATAACTACAAGCCTTACAGGTCCTATAGGTTTTAACCTTGAAATCATTACGTTCAGTATAAAATTAAATTTTGCGTCAATAGTCGGGTTGATTCTCGGTATTTTCATTTTCCGCAAAGTTTAAGGCCGCACCTGCGGCTATTAAAAGTATCTCACTTTTTTTAATGAGATATGGATTTAAATCGGTTTTTGTGACCGGTTGCCTCTTCCAATTGAACAGGCAAAATCTTTACAACATTTGCTGCATTTAAGATGGCGGCAATATAAGCGGTTATACCGCGGATATATACTGTTTCATTACTGCTGAACCCCGGTTCAAACTGTTTTTGGGACTGTATTATCAAAATTTATAACTAAACAGGGGGTACTTAATTGGCTGTAGTATCAATGAAAGCATTGCTCGAATCAGGTGTACACTTCGGGCATCAGACAAGAAGATGGAATCCGAAAATGAATCAGTTCATATTTACTGCGAGAAACGGGATTCACATTATCGATTTACAGAAGACTATGCAGAGAATTAAAGTTGCTTATGCAGCGATGAGAGATGTTGCAGGGAATAACGGTAAAATTCTTTTCGTCGGAACAAAAAAACAGGCTCAGGGAGCTATTGTTGAATACGCGGAAAAATGCGGAATGTATTATATTTCTGAAAGATGGCTCGGCGGACTTCTGACAAATTTTAAAACTGTTAATTATTCAATTCAGAGATTGAAAGAACTTGAAAAAATGCAGAGCACAGATTCATGGGATGCTGAAACCAAGAAGGAAATTCTTGAGCTTCAGAGAGAGCTTGCCAAAAAAGATAAAGTTCTTTGCGGTATAAAAAACATGCAGGGTCTCCCGGATGCTCTTTTTATAATAGATCCTAAAAGAGAAGACATCGCTGTACAGGAAGCAAAAAAACTCGGTATTCCGATTTTTGCTGTTGTAGATACCAACTGTAATCCTGATGATATTGATTATCCCATACC
This sequence comes from Spirochaetae bacterium HGW-Spirochaetae-5, assembly GCA_002839285.1. Taxonomy (GTDB): domain Bacteria; phylum Spirochaetota; class UBA4802; order UBA4802; family UBA5550; genus WRGT01. Next base: position 25,112 of record PGXT01000089.1, read on the forward strand.
CGGAAATGATGATGCTATCAGAGCTATTGCTCTTTTCCTTGAAGTAATGGCAAAAGCAATTATTGAAGGTCAGTCAGGCGGACAGTCCAGCGAAATTGCATTTGAAGATGAAGAGGGAAACCCCATCGCGAAAGAAGTGATAGCTGAACTGGCAGATCCGGCGCTTATTGCCGATGATCTTAAAAAAGATGCCGTCACTGCAGATGGTGATTCTGACAAGTGGTAGAAAAGATAAGCAGATTATTTTAAAGTAATCTGCTTTTTTTTAGACTTTAGTAAACATCTGTGCGTAAATTCAGGATATACTGTTTCTCCTCCGCGTCCGGCAGAGCGGGGGAATAGCTGTAATCCTGTTTAAATTTGAGAAATAACTGAAATATTAATATAAGGAGTGTCTAAAGTGGCTGAAGTGACAAGCGCGATGATAAAAGAGCTTAGAGACAAGACTCAGGCGGGTATGGTTGATTGTAAGAAAGCTCTGGTTGAGACTGATGGCGATATGGAAAAAGCTATCGATTTTCTTAGAAAAAAAGGATTAGCCTCTGCTGCTAAAAAGATGGGAACAGAAACAACAGAAGGTATAATCGCATCATATATTCACAGCAATGGTAAAATCGGTGTAATTGTTGAACTTAAATCAGTAACAGACTTTGTTGCAAGAAATGATGATTTTGTAGCTCTTGCTAAAGAACTGGCAATGCAGATTGCTGCTACAAATCCGCTCTTTGTATCAACAGATCAGGTTCCTGCTGAATTATTAGATAGAGAAAAAGATATCTATAGAGGGCAGATGAAAGATTCCGGAAAACCTGAAAATGTAATAGAAAAAATAATAGAAGGCAAGCTCGCAAAATATTATTCAGATGTATGTCTTCTTGAGCAGGAATATATCAAAGACGGAAGCGTTAAAATTAAAGATCTGATTAAAAACAAGATAGCTATTTTTGGCGAGAATATTGAAGTAGGAAAATTCGCAAGATTCCAGATAGGCAGCTGATAAAGATGGAAACAGGGAATACGCCGCATTATAAAAGAATTCTGCTTAAACTGAGCGGTGAAGCTCTCGCCGGCCCTGATAAAACCGGTATCAGCCCGGAGATTATTCAGCAGATAGCTTCTGAAGTAAAGGAAGTTGCTGATCTTGGGGTTGAGATTGCAATGGTTATCGGAGCCGGGAACATATTTAGAGGAGCCATGGCTGATTCTCTCGGGATTAATCGGTCAACGGGCGATTTTATGGGGATGCTTGCCACTGTAATGAACTCCATGGCTGTTGAAAATACTCTTGAAAAAATGAATCAGCCAACACGGGTACTTACCGCAATAGAAATGAAACACGTTGCTGAACCATATACAATACAGAAAGCGGAAGATCATCTTAAAAAAGGGAGGATTGTAATCGCTGCCGGGGGTACGGGACACCCTTATTTTACTACCGACACAGCTGCAAGTTTGCGGGCTGTTGAGCTTGGCGCGGATGTACTGCTTAAAGCCACAAGAGTTGATGGTGTTTATACCGGAGACCCTGAAAAGGATAAGAACGCTGAAAAGATTGTTGAAATTTCATATATTGATATGATAACACGGCAGTTGAGAGTAATGGATCTGACAGCGATTTCATTATGTATGGATAATAATCTTCCTATCGTGGTTTTTAATCTGTTTGAGAAGGGGGCTTTGAAAAGAATTGTCCTCGGAGAAAAAATAGGAACTAAAATTTTCTAGGCGGAGATATTTCGATGATTAATGACATTCTTAATGACGTTGAAGATAGAATGAATAAAAGTTTAAAAGCGCTTCAAAAGGATTTTTCTGTAATCCGTACAGGACGGGCAAACCCGGCTATGTTTGAAGTTTTAAGAGTAAATGTTTACGGATCTGATATGCCGATGAATCAGGTTGCGACAATATCTGTCCCGGAGCCCCGATTGGTTGTAATTCAGCCCTGGGATAAAAGTAATCTCGGTGAAGTTGAAAAGGCTATTTTGAAATCTGATCTTTCTGTTAATCCTTCAAATGACGGGAATCTCATCCGTATTCAGATTCCAGAGTTGACCGAAGAGAGAAGAAAGGAGTATGTAAAGCTTGCAAAAAGCAAAGCTGAAGAGTGTAAAGTCTCAATCCGTAATATCAGACGTGACGGGAATGATATGATAAAATCTCTCGAGAAGGATAAGGAAATCTCAGAGGATGATTCAAAAGCAGGTCAGGACCGTGTTCAGAAAATTACAGATAAGTATATTGAGGATACTCAGAAACTTACTGACAATAAAGAAAAAGAGATACTGAGTCTGTAAAAGGATTCGGTTATTATTGAATATTCTGTCAGTATTTCTGATCCGCAGCTTGATCTACTGACAGATTTAATTGTATTGTTATACCCGCGCTGGCGGGTATCCATTTTTTAAAAGTGTAATTGACTTTAATATAACTGTGATATTTATCTATATTTAATATAAACCGGTTCTACCGGCAACAGCATGAATGGGTAAAAAAGCAATTGAATGACAAATAATAAAGATTTACTAAAATCCGGGCCGATTCCACTTCATGTGGGGATAATAATGGACGGTAACGGCAGATGGGCCAAACTGAGGAATATTCCGCGGAGCGAAGGTCACAAAGCGGGAGCTGATGTCATTGAGCCGCTTATGGATTGTGCCATTGAACTTGGAATAAAAGCAGTTTCTCTTTACGCGTTTTCAGTTGAAAACTGGATAAGACCAGTAAGTGAAATCCGGGGATTATGGGATCTGCTGGAATACTTCTTTTCAACCAAACTCCAGTCTATTAAAGATAAAAAAATTCAGATCAGACATTCAGGATCGCTTTCTAAACTCCCACCATCTACAAGAAATACAATAAGAAAAGCTGTTGAAGAGACTTCAAGGAATAAAGGTTTAATCCTGAATTTCTGTGTTAATTACGGCGGAAGGCAGGAGATTGTCAGAGCTGTGAATGAA